>NZ_CP113065.1:3000000-3267500 GCF_026625825.1 Pseudoxanthomonas sp. SL93
CTGCTGCATGGCCTTGCCGGCGGCGACGACTTCCGGCCGTTGCGTGGGCGCAGCTTCCTGCGCGGCGGCGGGCAGTGCGCACGCGAGAGCGAGCAGGGAAACGGCAAGGGGGCGTGCGGTGCGCATCGGGTCGGACTCCAGGCGGGATGCACCGATGCTAACCGCAATGGCATGCGCGCGAATGTGCTGCGCGAGCGACAGTCCCTCCTACGGGAGCGCCGTGGCTTCTAGAATGTGCAGGCGTCGCACGTGCTGGTCTCCAGGCGGAAACGCATCCTCGCCGCCTGGAGTCCTCATGCCCGACCTCGCCCTGCAGGTACTCCTGCTGCTGTTCCTCGCCGCGATGCTGGCGGGCTTCATCGATGCCATCGCCGGTGGCGGCGGCATGGTCACCATCCCGGCGATGCTGCTGGCCGGCATCCCGCCGCTGCACGTGCTGGGCACCAACAAGCTGCAGTCGCTGTTCGGGTCGGCCTCCGCCAGCTGGGCCTACGCGCGCCATGGCCACGTGGATCTGAAAGGCCAGCTGCCGATGGCACTGACCGCCGCGCTCGGCGCGGTGGGCGGGGCGCTGCTGGCGACGATCATCCCGGTGGAGTGGCTGAAGCTGGCGTTGCCGTTCCTGCTGGTGGGCATTGCCATCTACTTCGGGCTGAAGCCGGACATCGGCCACGTGGACCGGCACCAGCGCATGCGCCCGCTGGTGTTCGGGCTGACCTTCGTGCCGGTGATCGGTTTCTACGACGGCGTGTTCGGTCCGGGCACGGGGTCGTTCCTGATGCTCGGCTTCGTGGCGCTGGCGGGCTTCGGCATCCTGAAGGCCACCGCGCACACCAAGTTCCTCAACTTCGGTTCCAACCTGGGCGCGTTCGCGGTGTTCGTGGCGTTCGGCGCGGTGCTGTGGAAGGTGGGACTGGTGATGGGCGCGGGGCAGTTCCTCGGCGCGCAGCTGGGCTCGCGCTTCGCGATGAAGCAGGGCGCCCGCATCATCAAGCCGCTGCTGGTCACCGTGTCGATCGCGCTGGCGATCCGCCTGCTGGCGGACCCGCAGCATCCGTTGCGGATGTGGGTGGCGTCTGTCTGAGCCCTTTGTAGGAGCGACGTAAGTCGCGACCGCACGGCTGGCGTCTACGGGGACGTGATGACAAGCGCCTCCATCGTCCAGGCGAATCATGGATTCCTGGATCGCGCGGTATTCATGCGGTCGCGACTTACGTCGCTCCTACAACGGCCCCGTCTGCATCACGGTATCGAACGTGCAGGTGGGCCGGGGCCCACCTCAATGCTACGGCGTACGCAGGTAATCCAGCGCCACCTGCAGCATCGCCTGGCTGCCGGTCTGCAGCGCCTGTTCGTCCAGCAGGAACTGCGGCGAGTGGTTGATCGGCGCGGTGGCCGGGTCGATGCCCTTCGAGGTCGCGCCGACGAAGAAATAGAAGCCCGGCACCGTGTTGGCGAACTGCGAAAAGTCCTCGGCCACCGTCACCAGTGGCATCTCCACCACGTTCGCCACGCCGACCGCCTTTTCCAGCGAAGGCCGCACGCGCTGGGTGAGCGCGGGCTGGTTGATGGTGGCCGGCGCGTTGTTGGCCACCTTCAGCTCGGCGCTGCCGCCGCTGGCATGGCTGTAGTCGTCGGCGATACGGCGGAAGCGTGCGATCACGTCCTCGCGCACGGCCGGGTCGAAGGTGCGCAGCGTGCCCACGAGTTTCGCTTCGTCCGGGATGATGTTGAAGCGCACGCCGGCCTGGAACTGGCCCGCCGTCAGCACCACCGGGCTGGTGGCGATGTTCACCTGCCGCGCGATCATGCTCTGCGTGCCCAGCAGGATCTGCGCGCCCAGGGTGATCGGGTCCACGCCGTCCCACGGACGCGAACCGTGCGTCTGCTTGCCTTTCACCACCAGCGACCACTCGTCTGCCGCCGCGAGCAGCGGTCCGCTGCGGTAGCCCACGCTGCCCACCGGCAGGCCGGCCCAGACGTGCAGGCCGAACACGGCATCGGGCGTGAAGTCCTTGAACACGCCCTCCTGCAGCATCAGCGCCGCGCCGAACACCTCTCCGGCCACCGGTGGACCTTCCTCGGCCGGCTGGAAGACGAACATCACTTCGCCCGCCAGTTCGTCCTTCGCGGCGACCAGCGCCTGCGCCACGCCCATCAGGATGGCGACGTGCGCATCGTGCCCGCAGGCATGCATCACGCCGACCGGCTGGCCGCGGTAGTCGGCCTTGACCTTCGAGGCGAACGGCAGGCCGGTCTGTTCGGTGACCGGCAGCGCGTCCATGTCGGCACGCAGCGCGATGCGCGGGCCGGGCTTCGCGCCCTTCAGCACGGCGACCACGCCGGTCTTGCCGACGCCGGTGCGGACCGTCAGGCCCAGCGAGCGCAGGTGGTCGGCGACGCGCTTGGCGGTGCGCACTTCCTGTTCGCCCAGTTCCGGATGCTGGTGCAGGTCGCGGCGCCAGGCGACCAGCTGCGGCTGCGCCTTCTGCAGCGCGGCCTGCGCGGTGGCGTGCTGGGCCTGCGCGGGCGCGACCAGTGCAAGCCCCAGCAGGGCGGCGGGCAGCAGCGGGGGCAGGATCCTGGGCATGGCGTGTTCCGGCAGGGGGGACCGCGATGCTAGCGCCTGTGCCGGCGCTGTCCAATGGCGAATCGGCATGATGCGATGCGCGCGCCGCGCTCGCTTTCGCGCCGGACGCATGGCAGGCTCGCCAATCCCTACGTACTGCCCTGCCCATGAGCCACGATCCCGCACGCCCGACCGCCACTCCCGCCCTGCAGGGCGATGCCGCGCTGCTGCGCGCGGTCGGCAGCCTGGCGCTGACCGCCGCGGTCATCAACATCATCGTGGGCGGTGGCATCTTCAAGATGCCGGCGGCGCTGTCGTCGCAGGTGGGTGCCGCGGCGCCGCTGGCGCTGGTGGCCGGCGCGCTGGTGATGGTGCCCATCGCGTTGTGCTTTGCCGCCATCGGCAGCCGTGCTTCCGCCACGGGGGGCCCGTACACCTACGTCAGCACGGTGTTCGGCACGCTGCCGGGTTTCCTGGCGGGCGCGCTGATGTGGATCTGCAACGTGGCGTCCAGTGCCGGCGTGGCGGCGGCGTTGTCGTTGCAGGTGGCCAGCCTGCTGCCGGTGTTCGCCGAACCGATGCCGCGTGCCGCCCTGCTGGTGGGCGTGTATGCGCTGATGTACGCGCTGAATGCGTTCGGCGTGAAGCTGGGTGCGCGCGCGATCACCGTGCTGGCCGCGCTGAAGCTGACGCCGCTGTTCCTGCTGGTGGCGGTGGGCGTGTTCTTCGTGGACTGGGGGCAGGTGAGCTTCCGCATCGGCGACGTGCCGTCGTGGACGGCGCTGGGGTCGGCGATGGTGATGGTGGTGTTCGCGTATTCGGGCATCGAGACCGCGCTGATTCCCGGGGGCGAACTGCGCGACCCGTCACGCAGCGTGCCGCGCGCCGCCACCGTGGCCATCCTGCTGGTGGTGCTGCTGTACCTGGGCCTGCAGATCGTCACGCAGGGCCTGCTGGGGCCGGCGCTGGCCACCAGCAGCGTGCCCATCGCCGACACCGCCGCGCGCCTGTGGTCGCCGGCACACGTACTGCTGCTGGCGACGGCGTGCATCTCGATGGCCGGCTTCCTGCTGGGCAACCTGCTGGGCTCGTCGCGGTTGCTGTTCGCGCTGGGTCGCGACGGTTACCTGCCGTCGGCCTGGGCGCGTGTCAGCGCCCGCCACCATGTCCCGCTGCTGGCCCTGGCCACGCACGCGGCGGTGGCGTTGACGCTGGCCATCGTGGGCAGCTTCGAGACGCTGGTGCTGATTTCCGGCGGCGCGGTGTGCCTGGTCTACGTGATGGTGTGCGTGGCGGCATGGCGGGCGCAGAAGATCGACCTGCGCGAACGCGGCGCGCCGTTCGTGCTGAAAGGTGGCCCGCTGGTTCCGCTGGTGGCAGTCGTCGGCATGCTGGCGATCCTGGCCACGCTGACGCAGCGCGAGTGGCTGGCCATCGGCGTGGCGGTCGCGGTGCTGGCGGTGGTGTATGCCGTGCTGGTGGGGCTGCGGCGGCGCGTCGGCGCCTGACTGGGGGCGTGGGAACCGCCTCTGTGGGAGCGACGCAAGTCGCGAGCTCTTCCTTGCGCCGAACCAGAAACATCGCGACTTACGTCGCTCCCACGGGAACCTGCAGGGCCGTCAGCGGAACACCACCGTCCGGTGCCCGTTGAGCAGGATGCGGTGTTCGACGTGGCGACGCACCGCGCGCGCCAGCACCAGCGATTCGACATCGCTGCCCATGCGCACCAGTTCCTTCGGCGTCATCGCGTGGTCCACGCGCGCGACGTCCTGTTCGATGATCGGACCTTCGTCCAGGTCGCGGGTCACGTAGTGCGCGGTGGCGCCGATGATCTTGACGCCGCGCTGGTGCGCCTGGTGGTACGGCTTGGCACCCTTGAAGCTGGGCAGGAAGCTGTGGTGGATGTTGATGGCGCGGCCGGCCAGGGCATCGCACAGGTCCGGTGACAGGATCTGCATGTAGCGCGCCAGCACCACCAGGTCGATCTCCTCGCGGTCCACCAGGTCGATGATCCGGCGTTCCTGCGCGATGCGGTTGCCCGACGACACCGGCAGGTGGTGGAACGGCACGCCGTAGGACTGCGCCAGCGGGGCGAAGTCCTCGTGGTTGGAGACGATGCAGGCGATCTGCACCGGCAGCTGCCGGCTGTGCACGCGGAACAGCAGGTCGTTGAGGCAGTGGCCCTGCCTGCTCACCAGCACCATCAGGCGGGCACGGTGGCGACCGTCGTGCAGCTGCCAGTCCATGCCGAACACTTCGGCCAGCGATTCGAAGCCCTCGTGCAGCACGTCGATTTCCGCCGGCCCCGGCACGTCGAAATGCACGCGCAGGAAGAAGCGCCCGGATTCCTCGTCGCCGAACTGCTGCGCGTCCAGGATGTTGCAGCCGGTCTCGTACAGCAGTTCGGTGACGCGATAGACGATGCCCGTGCGGTCCGGGCAGGACAGGGTGAGGATGTGGTCGTGACGCATGGGGGTCCTGGTCGGGGCGTGATGGCGACGCGCGGCCGCGAGGCGATCATCCACACGGGGAGTGATCGGACAAACGGCGCATCCGGGTCGCGGCGGACATGGCAGCATCCGGCGGCAACCCGGTACGCTGTTTAGCACACCCGGTCCCGCCCTGCGCCACCGGGCGACGCCGCACCATGCCACCTGCCCCGGAGGTCTCCATGCATCGTCGTATCTTCCGCAACGTCGCCACACTGCTCGCGCTGTTGCCGTCGCTGCTTGCTGTGCCGGCCGATGCCTGCACGCGGCTGGTCTACCTGGGTGCCAATGACGACGTCATCACCGCCCGCTCGATGGACTGGAAGAACGATGTGGCGACGAACCTGTGGATCTTCCCGCGCGGCATGCAGCGCAACGGCCAGGCCGGGCCGAACTCGATCACGTGGACATCGAAGTACGGCAGCGTCATCGCCACCGGCTACGAGGTCTCCACCACCGACGGCATGAACGAGGCCGGCCTGATGGCCAACGTGCTGTGGCTGGTGGAATCCGAATACCCCGCCTACGACGGGCGCGGCCCGGGCCTGAGCATCGCCGCGTGGGCGCAGTACGCGCTGGACAACTACGGCAGCGTGAAGGAAGCCGTCGACGCGCTGCGCAGGGAACCCTTCACCCTGGTGACCGACAAGGTGCCCGGCGAGGACCGGCTGGCCACGCTGCACCTGTCCCTGTCGGATGCCAGCGGCGACAGCGCCATCATCGAGTACATCGGCGGCAGGCAGGTGATCCACCACGGGCGCCAGTACCAGGTGATGACCAATTCGCCGGTGTTCGACCAGCAACTGGCGCTCAACGCGTACTGGAAGCAGATCGGTGGCACGGTGATGCTGCCGGGCACGAACCGCGCCTCGGACCGCTTCGCGCGCGCGTCGTTCTACGTCAACGCGATTCCCAAGAGCGAAGATCCGGTGAAAGCGCTGGCCAGTGTCTTCAGCGTGATCCGCAACGCGTCGGTGCCGTTCGGCATCAACACGCCGGAGGAGCCCAACATTTCCTCCACCCGCTGGCGCACGGTGGCCGACCACAAGCGCAAGCTGTACTTCTTCGAATCCGCATTGACGCCCAACACCTTCTGGGTGGACCTGAAGGGCGTGGACTTCTCGAAGGAGACCGGCAAGGTGCTGCGCCTGGACCTGGGCCCCGACCAGCGCAACGTGTTCGCCGGCAACGCGGTGAAGGACTTCAAACCGGCGGAGCCGTTCGTGTTCCTGGGCCTGTAGTCACAGGTCGAACGTCAGCAGGTCGTGGCCGGTGGCGGCGCGCACCACGCGCCGGTACAGCACGTTGCCACTGCCGGCGTTGGTCAGCACCACCAGCGCGCGCTGGCCGGCAAGATCGCCCAGCGCGAAGTTCTTGAAGATGCCGCCGTTGCTGCCGGAGTGGTAGAACACCGGGCCGCGCGGCGTGGCTTCCAGGTTCCAGCCCAGGCCCTTGTCCGTCCAACGGGCGGGCACGTCGATCTGCCTGGTCAGCATTGCGCGCCGCGTGGCGTCGGTGATCTGCCAGGATTCGCGTCGCGTGCGCACCATCAGCGCCATGAAGCGGGCGTAGTCCTGCGGCGTCGTGCGCAGGCTGGCCGCGGCATTGGCCAGGATGTCCCCGGGCCAGTTCACCAGGCCCTCCGGCGTGATGGCCTGCACGAGCGGCAGTGCGCGCGCGGCGTCTTCGTAGTGCCAGGCCGACAGCGGCTTGCCCCAGCGGTCGGCGATCACCTGCGCGGCGCTCCACTGTTCGCGCAGCATCTGCGGCGGCATGCCCGGTGCCTCGTCCTCGACGGCGCGATGGCCGTACACCGATCGCGCGGCGAGGTCGGCACTCCAGGTATAGCTGCTGTCGTGCATGCCCGCCGGACCGAACAGCAGGCGCTGCATCGACTGGTCGAGGCTCTCGCCGGTGAGGGTTTCCATCACCCGCTGCAGCCAGAAGATCGCCTCGCCGGAATAGTCGATCCGCGTGCCAGGCTTCACCGCCGGCACCAGCTTTTCGTTCGCCGGATCCTTGCGCCAGTTCGGCAGCCCGGTGGAATGCCGCAGCACGTCGCGTGCGGTGACCTGTTCGTTCCACGGATGCGCGGCCAGGTACTCCGGCCGGTGGTACTGCGCCAGCGGCTGGTCCAGGTCGATCACGCCCTGGTCGGCCAACTGCAGCACCGCGTACGCGAACACCGGCTTGCTGAGCGAGGCATCCTCGAACAGCGTCGTGTCGCTCACCGGCGCCCGCGTCCCAGCATTCGCGAGGCCGAGATTGCGCGACCACACCACCTCCCCGCGCTCGACCACCGCCATGCCGATCGCCGGCACGCGCAATGCCCGCATCAGGCGTGGCAGGTCGTCGAGGAAGTCGTCGGGGGGAATCCAGGTGTCCGCGTCGTCGCAGGCGGCGGCACGCGCCCGTTGCGGCCAGGCGACGCTTGCCAAGGTCGAGAGCGCGGCGGTCTTGAGCAAATACCGACGGGCTGGCGATTGCGGCGTGAGATTCATTCGGTCCTGCTCCGTCGATGGCCTCATAGAAGTGGACGGACGAAAAGCGAAAATCCCGCAGCCCCGGATCGATGTTCGCGGAATGCCGGTCGGAGAGACGCTTTGCGGTCTTCGTCCACACTGGTCCTGTCGCGCTGACAAGGTAAAGTGATTGCCTGACGGCTTATGAAGGCAGTTCGGCACTTCAACACAGCCAAATTGTCGTCGGCTGCGCATGTAATCCGCCGAGACCGGCAGTAAGTATGGATATACCACCAGCTTTGGAGGAGGATATTGATGAAGCCGAACGAAGTCGCGTTCTGGCGCGGCAACTTGCGAAGCTCCGCGCATGGCGTGCTGATCCTGTTTCTGGCGGCATGCGCGATGTTTTCCGATGTGGCGCAGGCAAGCTCGCCTCTCTATCGCAACTGGTCATATCTGAGCATAAGGTCGGATGCGATCTCGGTCGAAGTCATCACCGACAGCAAGATCAAGGAGATTCTTGAGCTTCGTGTCGAGCAAGATGGCAAGCCCGTATCCATCGGACGCGAGGTATACCAACGAGCCAATCATCCTCTGATCAATGAACTTCAGATCGAGGCATGTACAAGCACCCCCCAAGGCAGCTGCTCGATTCTCGTCATACCTTTCGTCGATCAGGAGGGTCCGGAGCGTGAAGCTCTCAAGGAATTGACGATCAGGCTCGTTGGCGGCCAAGTCATAGAGCACGCAATCAATCCGACAGTACGTGAGCCCTGATACGGGCTGTGCTCGCTCCTGCTAGAACCGTGGCGACACCGAAGAAGACGGGCCGGCGATGAGCGCCGCTTGACGCCCTGCCCTGCACCCGCGTACCTTTCGCACCGCCAAGGTTTCCATCGCTCTATCCCGATATAGCGATGGAATTAAAAGGGAAGCCGGTGCGGACAGTTCCATCGTCCCATTCCGGCGCTGCCCCGCAGCGGTATTTGGAAACGAACCTCGCCAACAGCACTGGCCCTCGCGGGCCGGGAAGCGGCGGGAAGTAGGCCCGCGCATTCCATGCGCCCGTCCATGAGCCCGAAGACCTGCCCTGGCCGGAAGACACGACCGTCTTCCGCCTGACCTGGAGCTTCCGAGGGGAGGTGGCCGGAGCCCGTGTCCGCGCGCGCCTGCCCGGATGCGTCCTCCTGCGCCCGACCACGGCACTCCGGCTCGCCCGAGGGGGCGAAGGTCGCTGGCGTGGCGGATCCGGTCCGGCGCGCGGTTCCTTCGTTCCTCATCCGCCACCGCATGAGGACACGCACCATGACCACCGTTACCACCCTTGGCTTCCCGCGCATCGGCGCGAAGCGCGAACTGAAATCCGCCCTGGAAAACTACTGGCGTGGCGACACCAGCGCCGCCGACCTGCAACAGACCGCACGCGACCTGCGCCACCGCCACTGGCAGCTGCAGCGCGATGCCGGCGCCGATGTGGTGCCGTGCAACGACTTCTCGCTGTACGACCAGGTGCTGGACACCGCGTTCCTGTTCGATGCCATTCCCGACGCCTACCGCACGCTGGCCGATGCCGATCCACTGGCGGGCTACTTCGCGCTGGCGCGTGGCGTGCAGAAGGACGGCACCGACCTGCGCGCGCTGGAGATGACCAAGTGGTTCGACACCAACTACCACTACCTGGTGCCGGAACTGCACGCCGGCCAGACCTTCCGCCTGCGCGGCGACAAGCCGCTGGCGGAGTATCGTGAAGCCGTCGCCGCAGGCCACGCCGCACGGCCGGTGCTGCTGGGCCCGGTGAGTTTCCTGTTGCTGTCCAAGGCCGTGGATGGCAGCGACCGCCTCGCGCTGCTGGATCGCCTGCTGCCGGTCTACGCCGAACTGCTGGCGAAGCTGCATCACGCGGGTGCGGACTGGGTGCAGGTCGACGAGCCGTGTCTGGTGCTGAACCTGGACGACGCCACGCGTGCCGCGTACCTGAAGGCCTACGCCACGTTGGCGAAGAACGTGCGGCCTTCATTGCTGCTGGCCACCTACTTCGGCCGCCTGGGCGACAACCTGCCGCTGGCCTGCGCACTGCCGGTGGATGGCCTGCATGTCGACCTGGTACGCGGCAAGGAGCAGCTCGACGACGTGCTGAAGCATCTTCCCAAAGGTCGCGTGCTGTCGGCCGGCCTGGTGGACGGTCGCAACATCTGGCGCACGAACCTGGACAACGCGCTGATCCTCGCCAAGTACGCATCGGGCCACGTGGGCGAGCGCGCGCTGTGGCTGTCGCCGTCGTGCTCGCTGCTGCATGTCCCGGTCGATCTGGCGGATGAAAAGGCACTGCCTTCCGACCTGAAGTCGTGGCTGGCCTTCGCGCGGCAGAAGGTGGAGGAGCTGCGCCTGCTGGCCGATGCGCTGCGCGATCCGCGCGCCGCCGAACCCGGCTTGGCGCTGGCCCGCGACCGCATCGCATCGCGCCGGCAATCCGCACGCGTGCATCGTCCGGAGGTGGCCGCGCGCCTGGCCTCCGCGGAGGCCGCCGACACCCACCGCGACTCGCCGTATCCGCAGCGTCGTGCGGCACAGGCAGCGCTGCTCGGCTTGCCCGGTTTCCCGACCACCACCATCGGCTCGTTCCCGCAGACCCACGAAGTGCGCGAGGCACGGGCACGCAACAAGAGCGGCAAGCTGCCGGACGCGGACTACGAGGCCTTCCTGCGCGAGGAGACCGAACGCTGCGTCCGCTTCCAGGAAGAGATCGGCATCGACGTGCTGGTGCATGGCGAGTTCGAGCGCAACGACATGGTGGAATACTTCGGCGAACAGCTGGACGGTTTCGCGTTCACGAAGAACGGCTGGGTGCAGAGCTACGGCTCGCGCTGCGTGAAGCCGCCGGTGATCTACGGCGATGTCTCGCGCCCGGCGCCGATGACGGTGCGCTGGTCGCAGTACGCGCAGTCGCTGACCGACCGGCCGATGAAGGGCATGCTGACCGGGCCGGTGACGGTGCTGCAGTGGTCGTTCGTCCGTGACGACCAGGCACGCGCGCAGACCTGCCGGCAGATCGCGCTGGCACTGCGGGACGAGGTATTGGACCTCGAAGCCGCCGGCATCCGTGTCATCCAGATCGACGAGCCCGCGCTGCGCGAAGGCCTGCCGCTGCGGCGCGCGGATTGGCAGGCGTACCTGGACTGGGCGGTGGAATGCTTCCGCATCACCGCGGCGGGCGTCGCCGACGATACCCAGGTGCACACGCACATGTGCTACTCCGAGTTCAACGACATCATGCAGGCCGTGGCCGCGATGGATGCCGACGTCATCTCCATCGAGACCTCGCGCTCGCGCATGGAACTGCTGGATGCGTTCGTGAAGTTCCGCTATCCCAACGAGATCGGCCCGGGCGTGTACGACATCCATTCACCGCGCATTCCCACCGGCGGCGAGATGGTCGACCTGCTGCAGAAGGCGCGTGCGGTGCTGGCACCCGAGCAGATATGGGTCAATCCCGACTGCGGCCTGAAGACGCGCGGCTGGCCGGAGGTGCGCACGGCGCTGGAGCGGATGGTGGAAGCAGCCCGCAGCCTGCGCGCGTACGCCTGAACTTTCCATTCACGGGAGCGGCGCGTCGCGATGAAACGGCTGCATGTGTCGTCGCGACTTGCGTCGCTCCCACCTTCAACTAGGTGGCTGGCAAGGGTGGTGCCTGCGTCGGCCGGCCCAGCGGATCCAGGGCGATCATCACGAAGTGGCCGCGCGTGCACAGCTTGCGTTCGCCGGTCAGCAGGTTTTCGGTGATGACTTCGACATCGACATTCATCGAGCTGCGGCCGACCTTCACCACGCGCGCGACCACTTCCACCAGGTCGCCCTTGTGGATGGGCTGGTTGAAGTCCACCTGTTCAGAGCGCGCGGTGACCACCGTGGTGCGGGCATAGCGCGAGGCGGCGATGAACGCCGACATGTCCATCCACGCCAGCGCCTGGCCGCCGAACAGCGTGCCCAGGTGGTTGGTGTGGTCGGGGAAGACCATGTGCAGCAGGCGCGCCTCGAGGGGGCGCGCTTCGGCGTTGGCCAGTTCGGTCATGGTGGTGCTCCGGTTCGCGTACTCCCGGTGGCAGCATAGCGCGCCGGGATGTTGTGCTGGTGTAGGAGCGACGTCAGTCGCGACCGCATGAACGAATGACCCGGATATCCGATGGGCTCCCCATGGCGGGGAAACTGTCGCCGACATGCCCAGGACGGTGTGGCGCCACCGGGCTTTCATTGGTGCGGTCGCGACTCACGTCGCTCCTACAAAGGGCACGGGCTAGAACGCGTGGTCAAAGCCCACTTCGCCCTGCACGCCCACCTGGTAGGCGGACACGCGGCGCTCGAAGAAGTTGGTCAGCTCCTGGACGTCCTGCAGGTCCATGAACGGGAACGGGTTGCTGGCACCGAAGTGCTTGGGCATGCCCAGCTGCGCCATGCGCTGGTCGGCGCAGTACTCCAGGTACTGGCGCATGTCCTTGATCGACAGTCCCGCCACGCCGCCACTCAGCGTGTCCTCGGCGAAGGCGACCTCGCAGTCCACCGCCTCCCCCATCATCTGCACGATCTGCGCCTTCAGCTCGTCGTCGAACAGGTCGGGCTCTTCCTCGCGCGCGGTCTTGATCACTTCGAAGGCGAAGGCCATGTGGCAGCTCTCGTCGCGGAACACCCAGTTGGTGCCGCTGGCCAGCCCGTGCAGCAGGCCGCGCGAGCGCAGGTAGTACACATAGGCAAACGCGCCGAAGAAGAACAGGCCTTCGATGCAGCCGGCGAAGCACACCATGTTCAGCAGGAACTGCCGGCGCTGCTCGCGCGTCTCGATGCGCTGGATGCCCTGCAGCGAGTCGATCCACTTGAAGCAGAACTCGGCCTTCTTGCGGATCGACGGGATGTTCTCCACCGCGGCGAAGGCCTTGGCGCGTTCGTTCGGGTCGGGCAGGTAGGTGTCCAGCAGCGTCAGGTAGAACTGCACGTGCAGCGCTTCCTCGTACAGCTGCCGCGACAGGTACATGCGCGCTTCCGGCGCGTTGATGTGCTGGTAAAGGTTCAGCACCAGGTTGTTCGACACGATCGAGTCGCCGGTGGCGAAGAACGCGATGAGGCGCTCGATCAGGTGGCGCTCGGCCGGGCCGAACTTGTTCTTCAGGTCGTTGGTGTCCAGCGAGAAATCCACCTCCTCCACCGTCCAGGTATTGCGGATGGCATCGCGGTACATCTCGTAGAACTGCGGGTAGCGCATCGGCCGCAGAGTCAGTTCGAAGCCGGGATCGAGGAGCAGCTGGCGGTTGTGGGTGGACATTCAGGGTCTCGCGGTTGCTGGTCCCTTCTCCCGGCGGGAGAAGGTGCCCGAAGGGCGGATGAGGGTATGGCGAAGGCACGGGCGATCGAACCATCACGATCTTGCCGTACCCCCACCCCAGCCCTCCCCCGTGAACGGGGGAGGGGGCAGATCAAATGGGTTGGCGCATCCCTGCGCCGGGAACGTCCTGTTCCGGTATCCGTCGGCAGCGCCGACGTAGGGGAGCGCGTGTTACTGGCAGGCCTCGCAGGCTTCCGGGTTCTCCAGCGAGCAGGCGATGGCCTCGGTCGGCGAGTACTCCGGCTTCGGCGCGACGGCCGCCGCGCTGCCGACCGTGGTCTTGGCGATCCGGGTGGCCGGGCGCGAACGCAGGTAGTACGTCGTCTTGATGCCCTTCTTCCATGCGTACATGTACATGGACGACATCGCGCCGATGTTGGGGCTCTCCATGAACAGGTTCAGCGACGCCGACTGGTCGATGAAGGCACCGCGGTCGGCGGCCATGTCGATCAGCGAGCGCATCGGGATTTCCCATGCCGTGCGGTAGACGCTGCGCAGCGTGTCGGGGATCTGCACCACGTTCTGGATGGAGCCTTCGGCCTGCTTGATGGCGTCGCGCACTTCCGGCGTCCACAGGCCCAGCTTCTTCAGCTCTTCCACCAGGTAACGGTTCACCTGCAGGAAGTCGCCCGACAGCGTCTCGCGCTTGAACAGGTTGCTGACCTGCGGTTCCACGCACTCGTAGCAGCCGGCGATGGACGCGATGGTCGCGGTCGGCGCGATGGCGATCAGCAGCGAGTTGCGCAGGCCGTGCTGCTTGATCCGCTCGCGCAGCGCGTCCCACCGCTCGCGGTCGGCGGGCACCACGCCCCAGGCATCGAACTGCAGTTCGCCGGTGGCCGCGCGCGTGTCGGCGAAGGACGGGTGGCGGCCGCGCTCCTGCGCCAGCTCCACCGACGTGTCCAGCGCATTGAAATAGATGGTCTCGGCGATCTTCGCCGACAGCGCGCGGGCTTCATCGCTGTCGAAGGCCATGCGCTGCCGGAAGAAGACGTCCTGCAGGCCCATCACGCCCAGCCCGACCGGGCGCCAGCGCAGGTTGCCGCGGCGGGCCGATTCGATGGGATAGAAGTTCAGGTCGATCACGCGGTCCAGCTGGCGCACGGCCAGGCGCACGGTCTCGGCTAGCTTGTCGAAATCGAACCCGCCGTCGTCGTCGAAGTGCCGGCTCAGGTTGATCGAACCCAGGTTGCACACCGCCGTCTCTTCGGCCGAGGTCACTTCCAGGATCTCGGTGCACAGGTTGGACAGGTGAATGACGTTGCCGCTGCGCAGTGTCTGGTTGCTGGCCTTGTTGCACTTGTCCTTGAACGTCATCCAGCCGTTGCCGGTCTGCGCCAGCGTGCGCATCATCCGCGCGTACAGTTCGCGCGCCTTGATGCTCTTCATCGCCTTGCCCTGCGCCTCGGCCTGCTCGTACGCACGTTCGAACGCGTCGCCGTACAGGTCGGTGAATTCCGGCACGATGCGCGGGTCGAACAGCGACCAGTCGGCATCGGCCTCCACGCGCTTCATGAACAGGTCCGGCACCCAGTTGGCCAGGTTGAGGTTGTGCGTGCGGCGCGCCTCGTCGCCGGTGTTCTCGCGCAGCTCCAGGAATTCCTCCACGTCCGCGTGCCACGGTTCCAGGTACACGCAGGCCGCGCCCTTGCGCTTGCCGCCCTGGTTGACCGCGGCCACCGAGGAATCCAGCGTCTTCAGCCACGGCACGATGCCGTTGCTGTGGCCGTTGGTGGACTTGATGAGCGAGCCGCGCGAACGCACGCGCGTGTAGCTGACGCCGATGCCGCCGCTGAACTTGCTCAGCTGCGCGATGTCGCCGTACTTCTGGTAGATCGACTCCAGCGAATCCTGCGGCGAATCCAACAGGAAGCACGACGACAGCTGTTCGTGCGTGGTGCCGCTGTTGAACAGCGTCGGCGAGCTGGGCAGGTAGTCCAGGTTGCCCATGCGGCGGTACAGCGCCAGCGCTTCGGGCACGTCCTCGCTCAACGCGCAGGCGATGCGCAGGAAGAACTGCTGCGGCGTCTCGATGACCTTGCGTGTGTGCGGGTGGCGCAGCAGGTAGCGGTCGTACAGGGTGCGCAGGCCGAAGTAGTCGAAGTGCAGGTCCAGCGACGCGTCCAGCGCATCGTTCAACTTGCGGGCGTTGGTCTGCACGAAGCCCAGCAGGCGTTCGTTGATCAGGCCGACCTCGTGGCCGCGCGTGACCGACTGCGAGAACGCGTGGATCTCCTGGCCGGTGACTTCCTTGGTGATGGTGCCGGCCAGCAGGCGCGCGGCCAGGCGGCTGTATTCGGGTTCCTCGGCCGTCAGCAGCGCGGCGGTGCGGATGGACAGTTCATCCAGCTCGCGCGTGGTGGCGCCGTCGTACAGGCCGGAGATGGTGCGGGTGGCCACGCGCATCGGGTCGATGGCATGCAGGCCTTCGCAGTTGCGCTGCACGGCACGGACGATCTTGTTCAGGTCGACGGGTTCGCGGCTGCCGTTTCGCTTGGTCACGCTCATCGCGGTGGCGGTAGGCGGCGGGGTCAAGAGGAATGAGGTCTCGCCGCTGGCGTCGGCAACGGCGGTGTCGGTCTGGTTCACGGTGTTTCTCCCTGCGTGGTGCACGCGGCGGCCCGTCCCTCGCAGGCTGCGTTGGCCGGGTATGGATCAGCAGGGTGGGGAATCGGCGTCGCAGGTGGCGAGACCACGCAGACGGACTGCGGGTGCCCTGCTTCGCCAGCCATCTCCCCCCGGAGAATCCGCGGCCGGCACCGCGCGGTGTGCATCGCGCGGCTGTCGGCAGGTCTTCGGACTCATGGGCGCGGAAGGCGTGGCCTTCCTCCTAACCCGCCGCTTCCCGAGGCCTGGCCTCAGTGCTGTGTGGCGGGGTCGTTCCCAATTACCGCTGCGGGGCAGTGCCGGAATGGGCCCGAAGGCCGCACCGGCTTCCCTTTTCATCCGGAGGCTAGCCACCCCCGGAACCGACAGCCACAAGATAGTGGGGGTGTATGGAAGCGTCAACACCAAATGTTGTGTGGAACAGCAGGTGTCGGTGTGGCGCGGGTTTCACGAGTTGACTCCTTCTCCCCGCTGGCGGGGAGAAGGTGACCGAAGGACGGATGAGGGGCAGGCGCGATGACAACTCGTGCGTGACGCCCTTGGGCATAGAGACCGCTATCCCGATCCGACGCATTGGGTGTCCGGAATCCGCTCGCCCCTCACCCGCGTTCGGAACCCTCTCCCCGCTGGCGCAGGGAGAAGGGTTGGAGCATCAGGCCCGCAGCGTCGCGATCGACGCGTCCTGCGCCTGCGCGTACAGGGCGAACGGGTCGTGGATCGCCTTGCCCAGTGCGGCCTCGAACGCATCCTGGTTGGCATGCGCGTCATACGCGCGTTGTTCGCCGCCGCCCAGGTTGGACTGGAAGATGCCCGCCGCACTGACCGGCAGGAAGTCTTCGTAGACGATCGGGTCGGCCACCGCATGGCCGGCATCGACCAGGGCGCCAGGCGTCATCGCCGCACGTTCGCTGGCGGGCAGTGCCGCACCGGCATCGGTCAGGCGGTAACGGAAGTAGCCCAGGCCGTCGCGGCGCAGCGTGTCTTCGTCATCCGGAAACGCGGCGAACGCATCGGCCAGCCGCTGCGGATAGTCCGCCGACGTGTTGCCGGCGCCGTCGGCCTGCCGCACCTGTGCCAGCAGGCGGTCGTAGAGCGCGCGCCCCGCGGGCGTCAGCGCCAGGCCGCGCTGTTCGATCTCGCCGAAGCGCGCGCTGTGGCTGCCGGGTACCAGCGTGCCGCTGGCATCGGGGAAGGCGACTTCCTCTTCCAGCGCCTTGAAGCTGGTCTGCCGCAGCAGGATGGGCACCGTGCGGCGCGGCGGGCCTTCGATCAGCGCCTTGGCCGGGATGCCACGCTCCAGCATCGCGGCCTGCGCCGCATCGATGTCCAGCGTGCGCGGGGTCAGGTGGTTGATGTGCGGGCCGCGGAAGCTGACCACGTCGGCGACCAGCCGGTGCAGGCCGTGCAGCGCACGGTAGGTTTCCAGCGGCACGGTCGCATCGCCGTGCCAGCGGAAGGTTTCCAGCACTTCGGCGACGAAACGCTGCGCATCCGCGTCGCCCAGTCCGCCGTCGCGTTCGGCCTGGTCCACCAGCACGCGCGCGCCGGCGGTGAAGATGTCGCGTCGCGCCAGGATCGCTTCGGCTTCCGCACGCAGCGTCGCGTCGGCGATCAGCTCCAGCCGCAGCAGCGAGGTGAAGATGCGGAACGGGTTGGCGGCCAGCGCGTCTTCGGTCAGCGGCCGGAAGGCGGTGGCGTGCACCGGCACGCCGGCCACGGTCAGGTCGTAGTAGCCCACCGCGTGCATGCCCATCAGCGCGAACACGCGGCCCAGCATCGCCAGTTCCGCCGGCGTGCCCACGCGGATCGCACCATGGCGCTCCAGGTCCAGGCGCCCGGTTTCGCCGGTGCGCTGCAGGCGGTCCGCCAGCGCGGTGTCGCGGGCCAGCGTGTCGGCATTGATGTCGCCGACCAGCGCGATCAGGTCGCCGTACAGCGGCACCTCGGTGCGGTACATGTCGGACATGGCCTGGGCGAACAGGCCGCGGATGCGGTCGGGCGGAACGAAAGCGGTCATGGGGCTCGGCGTGCGGGCGGCGTAAGGCCGCCGGGGGGGCGTATTGTCGCCGGCCGCGCCGGCCCGGGCCACTCTCAACGGCGCGGGCGGACCGCTTCCGCACCGTCGGGGACGTATCCGGGCGGTCCGAACAGTGTCATCACGACCTGCCGCAGGCCACGCGCCCGGCGAAGGTCGCGGCCCAGCTTCACCCAGGCATGGAACGCGATGATCACGGGGTTGTAGCTGCGCACCGGCTCGACCAGCCCGTAGCGGAGCGGTACGCCGGGGATTTCCTGGCGGCAGGTGCCGAACAGGCGGTCGAACACGATCAGCACGCCGCCGTAGTTGCAGTCCAGGTACTGCGGGTTGCTGGCGTGGTGCACGCGGTGGTGCGCGGGCGTGTTGAAGACGAACTCGATGGGCCGCGCAAGCTGCGGCACCAGTTCGGTATGCAGCCCGTACTGGTACAGCAGGTTCACCGCCAGCGCGCCGACCACATACGGCACCGGGAAACCCAGCCACACCAGTGGCCCGAAGAACACCGCGGCGCCGGTCAGCTTGCCGGTCCAGCCCAGCCGGTACGCGGTCGACAGGGCGTACTGCTCGGAGGAGTGGTGCACCGAATGGTTCAGCCAGAACCAGCGCACGCGGTGATCGGCGCGATGCATCCAGTAGTAGCAGAACTCCTGGCCGACGAAGAGCGCCACCCAGTGCCACCCGCGATCCATCGCGATCGTCGTCAGCCGGAAGTCCCAGATCGCCAGCAGCAGCACGCCCACCACGCCGCCCTGGACCAGCAGGCCCAGCAATGCACGCCCCGCCGCATCGCCCAGCGATGCCCAGTAGCTCTTCCAGTCATAGCCGCCGCGCCGCATCAGCCATGCGCCTTCCAGCGCGGCGATGCCCGCGAACACCAGCAGGGGCACACCCAACAGCGGGGGCAGCGAGGCCATCGTCGCGGCCTCAGCGCTGGCGACGGCGTTCGGCCAGCTGCGCGGCCATCGCCCGCATCTCGTCAGGCGACAGCCTGCCGTCGCCATTGGCGTCCAGCGTGTCGAAGTTCTTCGCCACGCGCGGCAGCCTGGCCTCGGCTTCCGCCTTGTCGATCAGGCCATCGCCGTTGGCATCGGCGGCTTGCAGCCGTTCCTGCAGCTTGGCTTTCTGTTCTTCGGTCAGCGTGCGTTGCTGCGCGCCGGCGGGGGCGGCGACCAGCACGAAGATGGACAGCGTGGTGGCGAGGGGGAGCAGGATGGAACGGGACATCGGGAATCTCCAGGTGAGCAAAAAAAGGTGCAGGCGCGGCGGTGCGGGAATGCATCCGTGCGACAGGGGGGAGTGCCATGCCGCCGCGCCTGCGGGAAAGCGGGAGCAGCCGGCCGATCAGTTGCCGCGCGGACAGGCGATGGCGTCACCGGCGGCATTGGTGCAGCTGCGTGTGTGCACCAGCGTGCCGTCCGACACCGTCGTGCTGCCGGTGTAGCGGTTGCCGTTGGCGCCGGTAGCGGTGGTGTTGCGTGCACCGCTGACATGGCCGTCCGCGTCGCGGCTGACGCCGCCGCTGGTGCTGGCTGTGCCGCCGTTCGGACCGTTGGCATACGCGCTGCGCTGGCGGCCGGCGCTGCCATCGGCATGGCGGTAGGCGCTGCGGTCGTAACCGGCGCTGCCGCCGTTGGCGCCGCTGAGGCTGCCGCTGCGCGCGGCGCTCGCATTGCCCTGGCCGTCGGCCTGCCAGTTGCGCTGGCGCTGGCTGTCGAAGCGCGCATTGCGGCGTTCGACGGCGACACTGCCGCCCTGGGCGGTGCGCTGCACAGCGCGGCTGCGCTCGCGTGCGTCGGCATGGTCGGCGAACAGGGTGGTGGCGCACAGGGTGAAGGCGGTGGCGATCAGGAACGGGGTCTTGCTCATGGCGGAATCCTCGTCGGGTGTGGGATGGCCGCACAGGGGAAGCGGCGGCAGGACCACGGTAGGGCGGGCAACGCCGGCAGGTGTGTCGCCGTTGACAGCAGATGTGTCTGCGGGCGGCGCGGGAAACATCTGCTTACAAACGGGCCGCCGGCGGGGTTTGCCGGCCGTCGCGGCGGCGGGCGATAGTGGCCGCATGGAAGATGCCCTCCCCCGTGTGCTGCTGGTCGACGACGACATGCGCCTGCGCGAGCTGCTTCAGCGTTACCTGCAGTCGCAGGGCTTCGACGTGCGCGGCGCGGGCGATGCCGCGCAGATGCGGCAGGCGCTGGACCGCGGCCACTTCGACCTGATCGTGCTGGACCTGATGCTGCCCGGCGAGAACGGCCTGGAGATCTGCCGCCGCCTGCGCGGGCAGGGCGACGCCACGCCCATCGTCATGCTGACCGCGAAAGGCGACGAGATCGACCGCATCGTCGGCCTGGAGATCGGCGCCGACGATTACGTGCCCAAGCCGGTGAATCCGCGTGAGCTGCTGGCGCGCATCCGGTCGGTGCTGCGGCGCACGCGCCCGGCGCCCGGCGCGCCGCAGGCCGACGGGGGCGAGGTGGTGTTCGGACCTTTCACCCTCGACCTTGGGCGGCGCGAACTCACCCGCAACGGCGCCTTGCTGCGGCTGACCAGCGGCGAATTCGCCGTGCTCTCGGTGCTGCTGCGGCATCCGCGCCAGCCGCTCAGTCGCGACCGCCTGATGAGCCTGGCGCGTGGCCGCGGGCACGAGGCCTTCGAGCGCAGCATGGACGTGACCATCGCGCGCCTGCGCCGCCTGCTGGAAGACGATCCGCGCCAGCCGCGCCTGATCCAGACGGTGTGGGGCGTGGGCTACGTGTTCGTGCCACCGGAGGCCACGCCATGAGGTCGCCGTTGCCGCGCAGCGTGTTCGGCCAGCTGGCGCTGGTGATCGCGCTGGTGCTGGTCGGCGCGGGGGTGCTGGCCGTCCTGCTCGGCCGCGAACTCGCCACGCGGCCGGCCGCCGACCAGCTGCTGCGCGCGATGCAGGGCTTCGCCGAAGTGGTGGAAGCGCTCGACCAGCACCAGCCGCATGCGCGCACCGTGCAGCAGCTGCGTGATGCCGGGCTGGAAGTGCGCAGCACGCCGCCCGCCGACGCACGACCGCGCTTCGCCCCGTTGCTGCGCGAACTGCGCGAGCAGGCGGCGGGCACGCTGGGCCCCGGTCGCGAACTGCGGATGGATGCCGGCCGCGGCTTGCGGGTGATCTGGCTGAAACCGGCCACGCGCGCACCGCTGTGGGTGTCGTTCGCCTACGAGCGCCCGGGCACCGGCATGCGCCGGTTCTCGGTGTTCATGCTGGTGGGCTGCGTGGCCCTGGTCTGGCTGGCGGCCGCCTATTTCGCGCGCCGGCTGGTGCAGCCGTTGCGCCAGCTCGCGGCCGCGGCGCCGGCCATCGTGCGCGGCGATGCGCCGCCGCCGGTGCATGCACGCGGCCCGCGCGAAGTGGCGGAACTGGCGCAGGCGCTGGGCGACGCCAGCCGCGACGTCCGCGCGGCGGCGGAAGAACGCGCGCTGCTGCTCGCCGGCATCTCGCACGACCTGCGCACGCCGCTCACGCGCCTGCAGTTCGCACTGGAGATGGTCCCCGACACCGATCCCGGACTGACCCGCAGCATGCAGCGCGACATCATGGAGATGGACGCGATCCTGGGCCAGTTCATCGCCTTCGCCCGCGATGGCCGCGACGAAGGCAGCGAGACCGTCGACCTGGCCGCGATCTGCCGCCATGCGGTCGCCGCGGCGTCGAAAGGATGGCGCGTGGACCTGCCGGAACACGCCCTGCTGCCCGGCAAGCCGATGGCCCTGCTGCGCGCGGTGGAGAACCTGCTGGTCAACGCCGAGCGGCATGGCGCGTTGCCGTTGTCGTTGCAGCTGTGGTCCGAAGGCGCGGCATGGGTGGTCGAGGTCGCCGACGGCGGCCCCGGTCTTTCCGCCGAAGCCGCCGAGCGCGCACGCCAGCCCTTCGTCCACGACCAGGCGGGTGGCGGCAGCGGGCTGGGGTTGCCGATCGTCGACCGCGTGGCCCGCCAGCACGGCGGCGAACTGCGCCTGCTGCCGAACACGCCCCAGGGCCTGCGTGCGCAACTGGTGCTGCGCGCGGGTTGAACCGGATGTCACGACGAGGTGATGCGATGAAGATGCTGTTCCGCGCCGGCCTGCTGGCCTGCGCTCTGCTCGCCGTAGTGCCGCTGGCGGCGCAGACCTTCCGCGAGCGGCTGCAGGAGATGCGCGAGGCGTCGCGCCAGCCGGCCGCCCGTCCACCCACGTTGCCCGCCGGCGCGCGCGCGGCGCGCGACGTGTCGTACGGCAACGACCCGCGCCAGCGTTACGACGTCTACCTGCCCGCGCAGGCGCGCAACGCGCCGGTGATCCTGTTCGTGCACGGCGGTGGCTGGGCCAACGGCAACAAGGACAATCCCGGCGTGGTCGAGAACAAGGCCGCGTACTGGCTGCCGAAGGGCTACGTGCTGGTCTCGATCAACTACCGCATGCGCCCGGACACCGCGCCGATCGACCAGGCCCGCGACGTGGCACGCGCGCTGGCCGATGTGCAGAAGCGCGCACCGTCGTGGAACGCCGATCCGGCGAACGTATTGCTGATGGGCCATTCCGCGGGCGCGCACCTCGCCGCGCTGGTCGGCGCCTCGTCCACGCTGTGGCGCGACGCGGGTGCCACGCGGCCGCGCGGCGTGGTGTCGCTGGACAGTGGCGCGCTGGACGTGCCGCTGACGATGAAGAAGCCCCCGCTGCCGCGCATCTACGACACGGCGTTCGGCAGGAATCCCGCCGACTGGATCGCCGCCTCGCCCTACCACCAGCTCGCCCGCGATGCGGTGCCGATGCTCTTCGTCTGCTCGTCGCGACGGCAGGATGCCTGCCCGCAGGGGCGTGCGATGGTGGAAAAGGCGAAGGCGCTGGGCGTGCCGATGGAGGTGCTGCCGGAAGACCTCTCGCACGGCGAGGTGAATCGCGAGCTGGGGCTGCCGTCCGACTACACCCAAGCAGTGGATGCGTTCGTGCGGCGCCACATAAGGTAGGCCACCTCTTCGTGGGAGCGACGTAAGTCGCGAACGGCTACCGGTAAAGCCTCATCGCGACTTGCGCCGCCCCCACCGCCGCGTCAATTCCGTGCATCTTCGCGCTTCGGTTTCTTCCCTGTGGACACAGGAAAAAGGAAAGAGGCCGGTCAGCGCGTTATCCGCACCGCGCCCAGCGCTTCCTGCAGACGCGCGCGCGCCGTCGCTTCATCGAACGGCGGCGTCGCCGGCGAGTCGTAGACCTCCGGGCGGGTGCCGGCGACCAGCAGGTCGATGGCGATGCAGCGCTCGTTGCGCACCGACCGGTAGGCGTCGACCGACTGGTAGTGGCTCATCGCCGCATCGGCGGCACGGAAGTGGCGGAACGGTTGCCCGTCGATGCGCACCTCATCGGACGGCTCGGCGGTCGCGCCTTCCGGTGGGTCCAGGCAGGTCACGACGGCATGGCTGTCGGTGCTGGTGCCGATGCGCAGTTCGGCCGCGGTGATCTTGTCCGAACCCTCCAGCACCAGCGCGGCCAGCGGTTCGCCGCGCGCCTCCGGTGCGGCGAACGCTTTCCACATGCCCGCAGACAGGTAATCGCGGGTGAAGTCGCGATGGAGCGCGAAGCCTGGCGTCGGCGCCAGCGCGATGCCCACATCGTCGTCCGAGAACTGGAACTGCGGCGCCTCCCGTCCCGTCACCGGTGGCGCGGGATCGGCGATCTCGGCGGCGGCCTGCACAGCACCGTCGACATCCTGGGCGTCGGGCGCGCGCTGGCAGCCGGCCAGCATCGCCACGGCGAGCATGGCGCAAAGCGGAATGCAGGTGATCGGCTTCATGGGGGTCTCCTCGACGGAGTCCCGAGTCTGGCAAGCACTGCGTGAAGCCGGTGCCTGCGGATCAGCCCAGCAGCGGCGGCAACGCCTGCGCCGCGGTCGCACGCCAGACGTGATCGACCTCCGCGGACAGCGCGGTGGGCTCAGGATTGATCTCCACGACCGTGGCGCCATGACGTCGCGCCAGTGCGGGCAGCCCAGCGGCCGGGTACACCAGGCCCGACGTGCCCACGACCAGCATCAGCGCACAACGTGTCGCCGCATCGACCGCCGTCGCCCAGGCGTCATCCGGCAACGCTTCCCCGAACCACACCACGCCCGGACGGATGCGGTCACCACAAGCCGTGCAGCGCATCGGTTCGATGCGTTGCCGGTCCGGCACGTACGCGTCCAGCGCGCCGTCGTGCGCGCGTCCGCAGGCGAAGCAGCGCAGGGCGGACAGGCTGCCATGCACATGCGCGTCCACCGTGCTGCCGGCGCGTTCGTGCAGGTCGTCCACGTTCTGGGTGACCAGCGACAGCGGTACGCGCTGCGCGGGTCCGGCCAGCGCCGCATGGCCGGCATTCGGCCGCGCGTTGCAGACCAGCTGCATGCGCCACCGGTACCAGCCCCAGACCAGCGCGGGGTCGTCACGCCAGGCCCCGGCCGTCGCCAGCCGCATCGGGTCGAAGCGCGACCACAGGCTGTCGTGGGTGCCGCGGAACGTGGGAATGCCGCTCTCGGCGGACATGCCGGCGCCGGTCACGACGCACACATGCCCGCCCCCGGCGATCGTCCGGTGCAGGGCCTCGGCGATGGCGGGTGGCACGGGCGTCATGCGCTCACGCCTTGTGCTGCGTGGCCAGGTACTCGGTGCTCTGCATTTCGATCAGGCGCGAGGCGGTACGCTCGAACGCGCCCTGCAGCCGCGTGCCCACGTACAGCGCGGGCGGCGCATCGGCGGCGGTGCAGACCAGGTTGACGTGGCGGTCGTACAGCTCGTCGATCAGGTTGACGAAGCGGCGCGCCGCGTCTTCGTTGAGCGCATCGAAGCGCGGGATGCCGCCCAGCAGCAGCGTGTTGAACTCGCGCGCGATCTCGATGTAATCGGACGTCCCGCGCGGGCCTTCGCACAGCGCGGCGAAGTCGAACCACACGATGCTCTTGCCGCGGGCCCGCACCGGAATCTTGCGGCCTTCGATCTCGATGTTGCCGGCCGGCGCATCGCTGCCGCCACTCAGCTCGCGCCAGCGCGAGGCCAGCCAGGCGTCGGATTCGCCATCCAGCGGCGCGCGGTAGACCGGCGACCGCGTCAGCGCACGCAGGCGGTAATCCTCGTCGCCGTCGGACCGCACCACCACGCAGTGCTGCTGCAGCAGCGCGATGGCGGGCAGGAACCCCGCACGCTGCAGGCCGTCGCGGTAGAGATTTTCCGGTGCGGTGTTGGACGTCGTCACCAGCGTCACGCCCTCGGCGAACATGCGGTCCAGCAGCCGGGCCAGCAGCATCGCATCGCCGATGTCGGTGACGAAGAACTCATCCAGCACCAGCACGCGCAGCTTGCCGCGCACCTCGCGCACGATCTTCGCCAGCGGATCGCTTTCCCCCGCATGCTGGCGCAGGCGGTCGTGCACGCCGCGCATGAAACGGTGGAAATGCGTGCGGTATTTGCCGCCTTCGCCCGATTGCCCGGCCTGCGCGTGCGGCACGCCGGTGCGCCCCGACACCGACCACGTCGGCAGCGGCAGGTTGTCGTAGAACAGGTCCACCAGGAAGGTCTTGCCGCGGCCCACGTCGCCCCAGTAGTACAGGCCCGGCACCGGCTCCAGCTTCCTGCCCAGCAGGCGACCGAAGAAGCCGTTGTCCGCCGGCGTGGCGAGCAGCGCGGCATGGATGCGGTCCAGCTGCGCGAGCGCTGGGTGCTGCGCGGGATCGTCCTCCCACTGCCCCTGCGCCGCGCCGCGCGCGTACACCTGCGAGGGCGTCGGTGCGCCGTCCGTAACGTCGGCCACCGTCATGCCGCCGGCACGTAGTCTTTCATCGCGTGCTTGATGGCGCCGCGCAGGTCCATCAGCTTGCGGTGGAAGAAGTGGCTGGTTTCCGGCATGCGGATCAGTTCCGGCGGGTCCTTGAGGCCATCGATCCAGTCGTACACCGCCTGGGGTTCGACGATCTCGTCCTCTTCACCCTGCACCACCAGCCACGGGCAGGCCGGCGGCACGATGGATTCGAAGTCCCAGCGCCCGGCCGGCGGTGCGATCGAGAGCAGTGCATCGGGCTTCAGTTCGTCCGTCATGCGCAGCGACACATAGGCGCCGAAGCTGAAACCCCCCAGCCACAGTGCCGTGCCCGGGCGCTGTCCGCGCACCCATTGCACCACCGCGCGCAGGTCGTCGCCCTCGCCCTGGCCCTGGTCGAAGCTGCCCGCCGACGCGCCGGTGCCGCGGAAATTGAAACGCACCGTCACCGCACCCAGCTCGCGCAGGCTGCGGGCCGCCATCACCACCACCTTGTTGTGCATGGTGCCGCCCTCGGTCGGCAGCGGATGGCAGACCACCGCGGTGACCGCCTTCACCGGCTCGCCGTCTTCCGGCCAGTCGATGTGGGCTTCCAGAGGTCCGGCAGGACCGGTCAGCGTGATCGGGCCGGACGTGGCGGGGAAGGCGGGTGTGTTCATGCCGCCATGATAAAGCCTGCCTGCGCCCGGCCGGGGTGATCCGGCCCTCACGCGCGGGAATGCCGGCGCTTCCTTCGCCGCAATGAACCAGTGGCGCGCGTACGCCGAAGGTCTTGCAGCCGCGGCGTGGCCGGGTATGCGATCCTGCCCGCCCCACGTTGCCCCCGCTGCACGATGGCGTTCGACGCATTCGCCCTGATCCTGACCATGCTTGCGCTCGGCATGGTGTTCGCACGCCTGCGCGTGTTCCCCGACAACGCCGCCGACGTGCTCAACCGCGTGGTGCTGTACGTCTGCCTGCCCGCCGCCGTGCTGACCTACGTGCCACGCCTGCACGTGGATGCCTCGCTGCTGGGCGTGATCGCCACGCCGTGGGTGCTGACCGCCGCCACCGTGGCGCTGGTCGCCCTGGCTACGCGCGCCTTCAAGTTCCGCCGCGACGAGCATGCCGTGCTGCTGCTGTGCGTGGCGCTGTGCAACAGCAGCTTCATCGGCTATCCCATGGTGCGCGCGCTGCTGGGCGAACACGCGCTGCCGTATGCCGTGGTCTACGACCAGTTCGGTACCTTCGTGCTGCTGTCCACCTTCGGCCTGTACGTGCTGGCGCGCTACGGCGGCGACACCCCGCCGACCGCGCGCGAGATCGGCCGTCGCATCGCCAGGTTTCCCCCGGTGTGGGCGCTGCTGTTCGGCCTGACGCTGATGCCGGAACAGCCCCCCGCCTGGATCGCTGCCGCCCTGCAGAAGCTCGCCGACGCCATGCTGCCGCTGGTGATGCTGGCGGTGGGCCTGACCATCCAGCTGAAACTGCCGCGCGACGAGGTGAAGCCACTCGCCGTCGGCCTGCTGCTGCGGCTGATCGTCATGCCCGCCCTTGCGCTGCCGCTGTCGCTGGCGTTCGGCATGTCCGGCGAGATGCTGCAGGCCAACGTCCTGGAGTCGGCCATGCCCACCATGATCACCGCCGCCGCCCTCGCCATCTCGCACCAGCTGGCCCCGCGCCTGGCCGCCGCCCTGGTCGGCTACGGCATCCTGCTGTCGCTGGTGACCCTGCCGCTGTGGGCGTGGGTGGTGGGGCGGTTCGCCTGACGGGCGTTGGCACTCGAAACCGTAGCGGTACACCCCAGGGTTCACCGTCATCCCACGCTGGGGTGGGGATTCGACGTGTATCCGGAGCGGTTTGCCGCTTGGCGGGATAGGCCAACGCCTGACCCGCATCCGCACCGCGTGCGCAGAATAGAAAAGGCGGGCAGTCGCCTGCCCGCCTCACGTCATCGCGGTGGTCGCGATTTACTTCGCGGCGCGCGCTGCTGCGGCGATCACGTCAGCGACGGCCTGCGGGTCGGAGGACATCGGCACGTGGCTGGTCTGCAGCACCGTGGTGGTGGCCCCCATGCGTGCGGCCAGGGCGCGCTGGGCCTGCGGGTCGATCATGCGGTCCTGCGCGGCCACGATGTACCACGACGGCTTGCTGCTCCAGGCGGCGACGGTGACTTTCTGCGCGAAGTTGGCGGCGCGCACCGGGCCCTGCGTGGCGGCGATCAGGTTGGCTTCCTCGGCGCTGACGTCCTGGGCGAAATCACGCGCGATGGCGTCGGCCGGCAGCGTCAGGTAACCGTGCGCATCCTGGATGAAGTGCGCCACGCCCGGCGGCGTCGCGTGGTCCTTCACGCCGTCCACCGAGGCTTCGCCCAGGGCCGGTGCGAACGAGGCCACGTACACCAGCGACTTCACCTTGGCATGGCCGCCGGCCTGGGTGATGACGGTGCCAGCCCACGAATGGCCCACCAGCACCACCGGACCGGTCTGCGCGTCGATGACGCGGTTGGCCGCGGCCACGTCGTCTTCCAGCGAGGTCAGCGGGTTCTGCACCGCCACGGCCTTCAGGCCCTTGGCCTGCAGCAGCGGGATGACCTTGTTCCACGACGAGCCGTCGGCGAAGGCGCCATGCACCAGCACGACGGTGGGGGTGGCGGCATCGGTGGCCGGGGCGTCGGCGGCGAAGGCGGGCGCAATGGCCGCCAGGGTCAGGGCGGAAGCCAGCAGGGAGCGGGTCAGCAGGTTCATGGCGTAGTCCTCAGGGAGTGTCGTTGGGTGGGCGTCCCGGCGCAGGTGGCGCCCGGTGGAGATACTTTCCTCCAAAGCGCAGGACGATAGGTCACGTGGAGTCCTGAAAACTTGATCAATCGTGCTCAAGAGGCGATGCGAACGCCGACAGGTCGCCGCCTGCCACCGCTCAGGCCCGGCGGGCGTGCCGCGCCCCTCGGCGGACCGGCGGGCGTCTGTAGCGCGTCGGGCTACGGAGCCCCACCCGTCAGGCAGGGGAACACGGCGCTCCGTGCTGCGGCACCCGGAACGCCACGCGGAAAGCCTGGCGCGCCAGGTTGTCGGGCACGAAGCGCGATGCCGCCCTCGCGGCGCGGCGGGTACGGGAGCACGGCGCTTCGTGTGGCAGACCCCGGAGCGCGAGGCACCCCGCCTGACGTGTCAGGTGCAGCAACATCGCGCGTGGGGTGCATGAGCATGAAGCGTCGGGTTCACCCGCACGAAGCGCGACGTGCAATGCCCGGCGCATGGGGCACAAAGCCTCGCGCTCCGGGTCGCGGTGCCCGGCACATGGCGAGTGGCCAACTCGGCACCCAACGCGAAGGGCCATCCGCCTCCCTTCCCGCCGCTGCACCCGGTCATGCGCAGGGCGTCTTCTCACATTGCCAGTGCGCATGCGCCGGCTGCCCGCCGACGCGTTAGCCTGCGGCTGCCGCAGGTACGCGGCACGCACTGACAAGGACTCAAGGAGAGACGATGCGTCAGAACCTGGTGGACATCACTTTCACGCCGGACGCCGCGGACGAGATCGAGCACGCGCTGGCCACCCTCGAAACCCACTTCGCCGCGCTGGTGGCGTTGACACCGGCACAGCGGCGCGGGTTGTTGAAGATGGGCGACAACTCCGAAGCGTTCTGCCGCCAATCCATGCACGTGGTGCAACAACACCCCGGCGTGCTGCCGCGTGCCTTCGACCTGGACGCCTGCCTGCGCGACCTGCACGCCCTGGACCAGCTGCGCCCCTGGCTGATGCGCGTGATCCGCCTGCACGAGCGCCTGGCCGACACCGAGACCGCGCTGGGCAGCGACCTGATGGTCGCCGCGCTGGACGCCTACGCCTTCCTCAAGGTGGCCGGCCAGGGCGAAGGCCTGGACAACATCCGCCGCGAACTGGGCACCCGCTTCGCGCGCCCGCGGCGACGCACTGCCGCCGCGACCGTTTCCGTCGAAGACCCATCCGAGGACCCCAGTGAATCTTGACGGGGTGGCTGTGCGTGGAGAGGATGCGGGCGGGGCCCGGAGGGGGTTAACAGGGTTAGGCAGCGATGGTTACGGATACCCAAGACATCGCGGATCGATGGGCACGGCGCGGGCTGTACTTCCTCATCATGGGTCTAGGTGCCATTTTTGCCTACTTCAACGAGCTTCATGGATGGGTCCAGGCACCTGACTATCCTCGTTCCACCGACTTCTTGTTCGACCCGCTCGCGCCTTACATCGACCAATACTTGCCGTGGACTGCAGTTGCACTCGGCGGGCTGTTCCTTCTGGCGTCCGGGTACAGCTTCTATCGTTTCGTCCAAGCGGACTCTGCGGGCGGGTCAGCCGCCTAACCATTCATTCAAGCCAAACCCGCTTCGCGGGCCGACTTAGTTCAGGCGTTAGGCCTAGCTGGAGAGTTCATGGCATCCAAAGTCCTTCTTACCGTACTAGCCGTCGCCTGCATATTCCTCGGTTACCGCGTGCTTCGTCTTGAGGCTGAGGTACATCAGCTCCAACGCAATGCCGCGATTGCGGTGCTTTCTGCCGAGATCGCAAACAAGAAGATCGGCGCTATTGCACCGTACTTCCAAGAGGACAAGGATGCATTCGCCAACGCTTGGATTGATGATTCAAACATGCCGGGCGCTGCCTTTCCCGATGATGTCCTGGTCCCACTCAAGAACGAGCTTTCTCGCAAACGAGCGGAACCGTCGTCGCAACAACTCAAGGCCCAGACCTTCCGGTAGGCTAGGCCTAACAATTCATTCAAGCCGAACCCGCTCCGCGGGCCGGCTTAGTTCGGCGTTAGGCGCAACTGACGGTAGGAGCCGAGTCATGACCTCAGGTACGTATCTATGGACTGCAGTCGGATTTCTCGTGGTCGGAGTAATTTGCTACTTGGCTGGCGCTGGCTTGGTCTTCTTCAACAGCTTATTCGCGCTTCTGTTCTTCGTCCTCTGGCTGAAAGAGAAGGCCGCCAAGAGATCCAAACTGAAGGTAACCACTAAGCGTCCCGAACGTTGACGCCTGCGCCCAATAATTCATTCAAGCCGAGCCGCATCGCTACGGCATTGATCGGACAGTTGGCCGGGCAAGAGCGGTTCGGCTTAATTCAGGCGTTAGGCCACTCATGACACAACTGCGTCTCGTGATTTTTTCGGCCTTCCTCGTAGCCGTCAATTTTGTGTCTGCGCCTTCCTCATCGGCTTGCTCGCCGGGAAAGGTGGGTATGCCCCAAGAGTTGGTGCGGGGCGCTGATGGGATCTATCACGTGCGCGCCAGCAACGAAACTCCCGGCCAATAGGCGGGTGCCAATTCACTCAAGCCGCCGCCGCTTCGCGGGCCGGTCCTAATTCAGGCGTTGGTCCACATGGAAGAGTCCCGAAAGCCCAATCACATCCCAAAGGGCGAGAGAATTGGCTACGTCATCTTCTCGGTGTTCCTGCTTGGTTACGGCACATATGGCGTCTGGGTGAACGACTTGTTCGTTCCCGGCCGCAGGTCTCGCGGGGTCCACCTCCACGACGGCACGGCTTGGATGATGTACGGCGCAATTGTCTGCGCCTGCTTGGTGATGCTCAGTGTTGTCGTTGATCACTACGACCGCCGGGACAACGAAACCAACTATCGCCTCTTCGCCGATGTCTTCAAGGGCATTGGTTGGGTCATGTTTGGGGTGTCCCTGCTGTTTGGCTTCATCAATCAGCCCCATGGTTCATGACGTTCGTCGTCCGCGGCCTGACAGTTCGTGCACGCCAAACCCGCTTCGCGGGTCGGTTCAATTCCGGCAATAGGGGTTCCTCATGGGAGTGCGCAGCATCCTGATGATTGCATTGGCGCTCGCCGCGCCAGCTTGCTCGCAGCAGGCGGAGCCTGAGCAAGCGCATGCGGCGTTCGAAAAAGCCATCAAGAATCGGTCCACCTCGCCCTACTTCGTAAAAGTCAAATTGATTGACGCAAGTGCCAATCAAAGACTTACATCCTGCGTTACGGCCAACCTGCTCCGGGGTGCGCTCCACCTTGAGCATGGGTTGCCATACAACGAGGCCGGAACCACCGCCATGGAAGATCTCGCCACGTCCAACAATGGGCAGGAGTTTTCCTTCAGGTCGCCATCCGCGCTACAGAACATGCCCTGGCATCCATCGGCCTCCGAGCTGGCAGAGGCCGCATCCATGGCAGCAAGCATGAGTGACGAAACCCTGAGGCAATCTCTGGAGAAGGGAGCGCTGCGTGACTTCTATACGGAGCATCCCCGCCACAGAGAGCGCATGGGGGCAGTCGCATGCGCACTCATCGACCGGGGCTTCGTTCCGCGCGTGGCGGACATGACGGGTTCCTTGTATGTTGAAGATTCAGGCGCCTAGCCATTCGGGTTCAACAGTTGTCAGCAGTTTGGTGGATCCCGACGCCTTGGCAGGCACGTGTCCGGATGGATTCGATCAAAGGAGCATTGAATGCGCATCGTGCTGACGTTCTTCATCATGACCCTGGCGCTCTTGGCGTCGGATGCATCCCAGGCCGTCCAGCCGGCTGCCTATCAGGTGTCGGCCACGCTGTCGCATGCGGGAAAGCCGTTCGCGGCGCCGATGGTCAGTGTGCAGGAGGGCAAGCCTGCCCGGATCGAGGTCTCGGGTGCGGAGGGCTACACGTTCACCGTCACCGTTACGGATCTGGCCCCCGACAGGATCAAGGTGGCGGCCACGCTGGATTCCTCGCATGGCGCGATGGCGCCTACCGTGGTGGTTCGTCCGGGAGAACCGGCCAGCGTGGTGACAGGGGGGATTGAACTCACGCTGACGGTCCTGCGGCATGGCGGCTGATCGCTCGTTCCCGTCGATCGCGCCATGGCCCGGAAAGGCGCGGACATGGGGCGCCGTCAAGCCTTCCGTCATCTCGACGGTCCTGTCGATCCTGCTGGCGGGATGCGTCAACGACGTATTGGACGCGTCATATCCCTCCATGGCCGATGCGGTCTCCCAGGGTGCCGTTGTCAGGGGTTGGATACCGCCGTGGCTGCCACCGCAAGCGAGCGATCTCCGGGAGGTCCACAGTGTGGACAGCAGCGCGAGCGCGCTTGCGTTCGTCAGGCCTGAAGGGCAGGCGTGGTTGCTTCCCGATCAGTGTCGCCCCGTTGCGTTTGCGGATACGGCGCCGTCCAGGTTCAGACGATCATGGTGGCCTTCTTCCAAGGAGATGGCGTCTGCCTTCATCTTCTTCCAATGCGACGCGGACGCATCACCCAATTCCACCTTCGTCGCCATTGAGCGATCGGGCTGGCGCGGACTCCACTGGCGTACCCATGCCCGCTGACATCCCCGCACGGCTCGACCCATCCCGCGGATTGATGCCACGTGGGCGTCGGGCGCCCGAATGAGCATGTCCGCAGCCATCCAACATCCCTGGGCTCTCGCGGTTGCAGGACTGGCGTGCGTTCCCGTCTATGGCGCATGGGGCCGGCTGCTTTTCGGTTCGTGGCGCAGTGGCATCGCGGCCCTGGGCTGGGTGTTCACGCGCGACAAGGCGTCGTTCTTTCGCGGCGACTATGTTGACGACAAATTTGCCGAGATCCGGCTGATGGCCTGGCTGGTGCTCTGCGGGATAACGACGGCCGCGGCATACAAGGGGTTGTCTCTCGTCATCGAGGGGCTCGGCTTCTGATCCTTTCACCCCATCCTGCGAGACTCCTTGACGTCATTGCCGCTCGTCGTGACGATGCCGTCGTTGCCCTGGGAAACGGCTGACTGGCGTCAAGGCTTATGGACACGATAGCGACGGTGATGGCTGTAGCGCTCTCGGAGCTGGTTGCTCTGTGGATCATCTATCGCGTCTGGCGAGGTCCCAGCCACGTGATCGAGAAGATCGGGATCTCGGCGCTGGCGCTGATCCCCGTCGTGGGCCCCGTGCTTGCACTCTTTGTCTCGAATGATCCGGGGCCCGCCCATCCCTCCCTTCGCGACAACTCAAGGTATCAAACCGATGTATACGATCGTTGGCGCGACGTCATTGACGAGAAGAATCCGACTGCACGGCGGCGCAAGTGGAGGGATCTCAGGCGAACCCCGCGCAACGGCAAGGCATGAGCGCAATGGCCGTGCAATGGTTCTTTGTACGAAAACCTTCGACAGACGCGATAACTGCCGCGAAACCCGTGCCGCCACACCGCCGGTATTCAAACCTCAGCGCGCCTTGCGCTTGTTGCTCAAGCGTCGGTCATTGGCCATCGCCATGCGGCGATAGGGGGCGACGCCGGCGGTGGCCAGGGTCAGCAGCGCATCCTGCGGGGAGGGCAGGGCTTTCGGGGCGAAGGCCCACGGCATCCAGAAGGCCCAGGCCGCCTGCGTGGCGGCCGTGTTCAATGTCATGGCGTAGCGGGTCATGCCCATCCAGGACTCCCACGCGGCCGAAACCTTTTCGTTGGACATCAGCGCGAACTCGCGGCGATCGCGCGCCGAGGGCCGGCTGCCCGCCGCCGCCATCTGCGCCATGCGATGGGCCACGACGACGGGTGCGGCGGTTCCCAGTTCCATCAGGTGCGTGCCCAGGGTGCTTGCGGCGCTGCGATTGCGGTTCATGGTGATCTCCTGGGGCCTTCACCATGCGCGCAGGCGCGTATGCGGTGGGTGAATGCGGCGATGCAGGCCGATGCGCGGTTCAGGCCGATGGCGTCGCCGCCGCAACGGGCAGGACGCGGACCGGGATCAGTCCGCCGGCACCGTGCGTTCCCGCGCCCATTCGCGCAGCGCCTGCACCTGTTCGGCCATCAGCACCGACAGCGGGCGGGTGTTGCGGATCTCGTGCATCACCAGCTCGGTGTCCAGCGGCTTCTGTTCGGCATGCGCGGCGTACATCGCCGAGACGATGGCCTGTTCCAGCTCCGCGCCGGAGAAACCGTCGGCGGCCGCCGCCAGCGCGGGCAGGTTGAAGGTGTCGGGGTCCAGCTGGCGACGGCCCAGGTGCACGCGCAGCACGTCTACGCGGGCATCGGGCGAGGGCAGGTCGACGAAGAAGATCTCGTCAAAGCGGCCCTTGCGCAGCAGTTCCGGCGGCAGGTCCTGTACCTGGTTGGCGGTCGCCACTAGGAAGACTTGCCCGCTGTTCGCGCCGGCCTTGCGTTCGGCCATCCACGTGAGCAGGTAGCCGAGCACGCGGCGCGACACGCCACCGTCCTCGTCGCCGCCGCTGGCCAGGCCTTTCTCGATCTCGTCGATCCACAGCACGCAGGGCGCCAGCTGTTCGGCCGAGGCCAGCGCGGCGCGCAGGTTCTTCTCGGTTTCACCGTGGTACTTGTCGTACAGGGTGCCGAAATCCAGCCGCAGCAGCGGCACGCCGAAACCGGCGGCGGTGGCCTTGGCCAGCATCGACTTGCCGCAGCCCTGCACGCCCAGCAGCAGCACGCCCTTGGGCAGGTCCAGCCCGGGCGGCGGGTTGCCGGAGACGAACACTGCGCGGCGCTGTTCGATCCAGCGCTTCAGGCGGCTGGCACCGGCGACGTCGGCGAACTTCGCCGTGTCGTATTCGTAGTGCAGGTGGCCGCTGCGGTTGAGCAGTTCGAACTTGAGCTTGTTCAGCGCGGGCAGGTCGCTGCTGGTCAGCGCGCCGTCGGCGAAGATCAGCTGCCGCGCGATGCGGCGCGCATCCACCAGACTCAGACCCTGCAGGTTGCGCACGATCTGCTTGACCGCCTCGCCGTCGGCTTCCACGCGGCGGCCGCCGTGCTCGCGGGCGTAGTGGTCGGCTTCCTCGCGCACCATCTTCAGCAGGGCGTTGCCGTCGGGCAGGCGCGGGTTGAAGCGCACGGCCAGGGCTTCCAGTTCGGACGGCAGCTCGATCTTCGCGCCCACCAGCACCACCACGTGCGGCAGGCTGTGGCGGCGCTGCATGATGTCGCGCAGCTGGCGCTGGCTGCTGGCGTAGCCCAGGTAGGGGTGGAAATCGAGCAGCAGGTAGATGCCGCGCTGGTCGGCCTGCTTGATCGCCTGCAGGGCGGCGCTGGCGTCCGGCGGGCCGACGGCGTCGTCTTCGCGGTCCATGTCCAGCCGGCGCAGGCCTTCGGTGATCGTCCAGCGATGCAGTGCCCGCCATACCTGGCCCAGGGCCTGCCGGAACAGTTCGACCACGCGGGTTTCGTCCTGGGTCTCGATGACGATCAGCGGCGTATTGGCGCGGATCAGCGCGGTCAGGTCCTGCAGTTCGTTCATGGGCACACCGGTCCTTGGGGAAAGGGAAGATAGCAGGGGAATGCGCGGGGACAGCGCGCTGCGGCGGCAGGCCGGGGGATGGCGCCGCGTCGGTGGGTCATTCCCGGTTGTTCCCGCGTCACCCCCCCCGGTGTACCCTGCGGCTTCCCCGGGCAACGAGGTGCGCGCATGAAGACGATTCTGGTCGCCAGCTCCAAGGGCGGCGCGGGCAAGACCACCCTGGCGACCAATCTGGCCGCGTATTTCGCACTCGATGGCAAACGTACGGTGCTGGTGGATGCCGATCCCCAGCATTCCTCCACCCGCTGGGCCGAGCGCCGGGCGGAGCTGGAAACCGCGGTGCTGCCGATCGACGCCAGCGGCAAGCGCGCCTGGCGCGCCTGGCTGCCGGAGGACGCGGAGCGGGTGGTGATCGATGCCCCGGCCGGCTCGATGGCCGACGACCTGGAGACCTTCATCGAGCACGCCGATGCGGTGGTGGTGCCGGTGCTGCCGTCGGCGCTGGACATCGAGGCGACGGTGGGTTTCCTGAACACCATGGCCAAGGTGCCGCGCGTGCACAAGCGCAAGCTGCCGGTGGGCCTGGTGGTCAACCGCAGCAAGCCGTGGACCAACGCCTCGCAGCAGGCGGTGGAGATGCTGAAGACCTGGCCCTATCCGGTGGTGGCGCAATTGCGCGACACTCAGGCGTACGTCGTGCTGGCGGGCCTGGGCCGCAGCCTGTTCGATTACCGGTCCGCGCAGGTGCGCGATCACCAGGCCGACTGGGACCCGTTGCTGAAATGGATCAAGAAGGCCTGACTTTGAAGGAGCAAGCGTCCCATGCGTGAACTGATCCTGCTGCGCCACGCCCATGCCGAACCGGCCACGCCCGGGCAGTCCGACCTCGACCGCCCGCTGTCGCCGCAGGGCCTGGCCGAAGCCGAGGCCGCCGCCCGCTGGTTGGCCGAGCAGGGCCTGGTGCCGGACCGGGTGCTGTGTTCGCCGGCCCGCCGTTCACGCGAGACGCTGGAAGCGGTGCTGGGCGCCATCGGCTATGTCGAGCAGCGCCTGGAAGACCGCATCTACGAAGCCACCGCCGGCACGCTGGCGGACCTGGCCGACCAGCACCGCGAAGCCGAGCGCCTGCTGATGGTGGGGCACAACCCGGGGTTCGAACGGCTGGCGGCGCTGATGCACAGCGGGCAGTCCGGCGACTACCGCGGCATGCCCACCGCCTCGGTGGTGGTGCTGACGCTGCCGGTCGACGCGACCATCGAGCCGGGCGTGGCCAGCCTGTCCGCCTTCTGGTGGCCATGACACCCGGCAGTCCGCTGGTCCGGCTGGGTGCGCTCGGCCTGGGCCTGCTGGCGGCGTGGCCGCTGCAGGCCAGCGAGAAAAGCGATTTCGACCCGGCCCACACGCGGCTTGGGTTCGAGCTGCGCACGCGCTGGGGCCAGGTGCTGGACGGCGTGTTCAAGCGCTACGAAGGCGACGTGACCCGGCTTCCCGATGGCCGCCACCAGGTGCGGCTGCGCATGTACACCCGCGACGTCGAGATCCTGGGTCACCCGCGCTACAGCGAATGGGCACGCAGCGAGAAATTCTTCGACGCCGACCGCTACCCGGTGGTGGTGTTCACCTCCAAGCCGTACGACGAGCGCCTGCTGCGCGAGGGCGGCAAGCTGGAAGGCGACCTGAGCATCAAGGGGATCAACCGCGCGCGCAGCCTGGATGTCGCACCGTCCACCTGCGACCGCCCCGCCAGGGACTGCGACGTGCTGGCCACCGGTGCGGTGCGCCGCAGCGACTACGACATGGATGACTGGATGGTGGCGGTGAGCGACCGCGTGGTGTTCGTACTGCGCGCACGCGTAAGGGATGGGGCGCAGCCGTGAACCGCCGTGCCGTTTCCCTGGCCGTGCGTTGCGCGGCGATCTGGCTTGCGTTGCTGTGCAGCGCGTGCGCCAGCCTGAGCGATGCGCAGCGCGACCGTGCCGCCGGCATCGCGGCGGCGGCGCGCTCGGACGTGGTCGAATGCACGCAGCCCGATGCCTGCGCGCTATCCTCGCCGTTGTATGACCTTGGGGCGCGTGCACGGGCCGAATCCACGCCGCAGGCACCGCGCCACTACGCGGTGATCCTGGACGAAGGCCAGGGCGCGCTGCTGGCGCGGCTCAACCTGATCCGCAGCGCGCGCCAGCGCATCGACCTGCAGACCTACATCTTCGACAAGGACGACAGCGCCCGCCTGGTGCTGGACGAATTGCTGGCCGCGGCGCGACGAGGCGTGAAGGTGCGCCTGCTGATCGACCAGCTGTCGGCCATCGCCGACCTGGAGATCCTGGCGGCGCTGTCGGGCGCGCACGACAACTTCAGCATCCGCATCTACAACCCCAGCTTCGGCAAGGCCAAGCTCAACTACCTGGACTATGCGGGCAGCGTGCTGTGCTGCTTCCGCCGCTTCAACCAGCGCATGCACACCAAGCTGCTGCTGGTGGACGAGCGCATCGGCATCAGTGGCGGCCGCAACTACCAGGACGACTATTACGACTGGGACGCCGAATACAACTTCCGCGACCGCGACGTGCTGGTGGCCGGGCCCGAAGCCGCGGCCATGGCGGGCAACTTCCAGGCCTTCTGGGATGCCCGCCGCAGCGTGCCGGCGGAGCGCCTGAATGACGTCGGCCGCACCCTGCTGGACGGTGGGGTGCCCGCCATGCCGGTGCCGTCCTACCTGCGGCCGGAGCGGGTGCAGGCGCTGTCGCTGGAAGCCAACGACGCCGGCGTGATCGAGCAGCGCTTCGTGCAGGCCGCGTATCCGGTCGGCGCCGTGCAGTACGTGGCCGACCTGCCGCAGAAGCACCGCCGCGAGCGCGCGGACAACGCGGCGCCGGCCGCCCCCGAACTGGAGGCGCTGATCGCCGGCGCGCAGACCGAAGTGCTGCTGCAGACGCCGTACCTGGTGCTGTCCAAGCAGGCACAGAACCTGTTCCGCGCCCTGCGCCAGCGGCAACCGCCGCCGCGGGTCATCGTGTCCACCAACAGCCTGGCGGCCACCGACAATCCCATCGTTTACTCGATGTCGTTCAAGTACAAGCGCCGCTACCTGCGCGAGTTCGGCTTCCAGATCCACGAGTACAAGCCGTTCCCGGAAGACGCGCCGGTGGACTACGCCGCGTTGATGCCGGATGGTCCGCCGCTGGCGACGGAAGGCGAGGTTTCTTCCCGCACGGCATCGGGCAGCGGGGGAATCCGCGGGCCATCGGGTTCGCTCGGGCCCTCGGGGAACGCCAGCGCGGGCGAGACCACGCGCCGCCTGCAGCGCACCGAGTCGCGTCCGTCGTTCTTCAGCAGTGGCGCGGCCACCGAACCCCTGCCGCTGAAGCGCGCGGGCGTGCGCATGGGCCTGCATGCCAAGTCGATGGTGATCGACGGCGCCACCGCGGTGATCGGCACGCACAACTTCGATCCGCGTTCGGAGAACTACAACACCGAGGCGGCGGTGGTGATCCGCGACGCGGCCTTCGCGCAGGCGCTGGCGGAGAGCATCCGCCGCGACATGTCGCCCCGCAATGCCTGGGTGATCGCCCCGCGCGCGAAGCCGCCGGTGTTCTCGGGCCTGGACTACAGCCTGGGCAAGGTGTCCGAATCGCTGCCGATCTTCGATGTCTGGCCGTGGCGCTACGCCAGCAGCTACGAATTCCAGCCCGGGCCGGAATGCCCGCTGCCGCTGGCGCCGAAGGACCCCGGCTTCCATCGCTGCTATGTGGCCGTGGGGGATTTTCCCGAGGTCAACGTGGGCCCGAAGTGGCTGTACACGCGCGTGCTGACCGCCTTCGGCGCGGGCCTGGTGCCGATCCTCTGAGCGCCGGGTGCGCATGTCCGGCCCTCCGCCCGACCGGCGTATTCTGTAGCGGCATGCCAATCGCCCTTCAACCATCACGGATTCCCCGATGACGTTCCGCGCCCCCGTCGACCTTGCCGCCCTGAATGCCTTCGCACGCGACAGCCTGGTGTCGCACCTGGGCATCGTGATGACCGAGGCGGGCGAGGACTGGCTGCGCGCGACGATGCCGGTGGACCGTCGCACGGTGCAGCCGTTCGGCATCCTGCATGGCGGCGCGTCGGTGGTGCTGGCCGAAACGCTGGGCAGCATGGCCGGCAACCTGTGCGTGGACACGACGAAGGAAATGGTGGTGGGGCTGGAGATCAATGCCAACCACCTGCGCGCGATGCGCGATGGCGTGGTCACCGGCACCGCGCGTGCGCTGCACATCGGGCGCAGCACGCAGGTGTGGGAGATCCGCATCGAGAACGACGACGGCAAGCCCGTCTGCATCTCGCGACTGACCCTGGCGGTGGTGCCGGTGCCGAAAGCGTGACCGGCGCTGTCCCTGCGACGGGCACGGACGCATTCCGCCGGACCCCGCCATCCGGTATCGTGACGGGATGAGCAACCCCCCCGTCCCTGCCGCCGGTGGCGGCAGTGTGGCGCGTGCGTTTCGTTACCTGTACCGCGTGCCGCTGCTGCTGATCCACCTGTTGGTGTTCCTGCCCCTCATCCTGGTGTGCATGCTGCCTCCGCAGGGCGGCATCGCCGTGGGCGGGGAGCGGCTAGAGGAATGGGTGGTCCGCAAGTGGTCTGCCGGCCTGATGCGCATCTTCGGCTTCCGCCTGCGCCGCGTGGGAACCCCGTTGCCGGGCGCGACGATGTTCGTCGCCAACCACGTCAGCTGGATCGACATCGAGGCGCTGCACAGCCAGCGCATGATGGGGTTCGTGGCCAAGCACGAGATCCGCAGTTGGCCGGTGGTGGGCTGGCTGGCGTCGCGCGGGCAGACCATCTTCCACCAGCGCGGCAGCCAGGAATCCCTGGGTGGCGTGCTGCACGAGATGATGCTCCGCCTGCGCAGCGGCAAGTCGGTGGGCGTCTTCCCGGAAGGCCGCACCCGCGACGGCCATGCGGTGGGACCGTTCCATGCGCGCATCTTCCTGGCGGCGGTGGAGGCCGGTGTGCCGGTGCAGCCGGTGGCGCTGCGCTATGGCGCGCGCGGCAGCGCGCAGCCGGTGGTGGCGTTCGGGCCGAAGGAGAGCTTCTTCGCCAATTTCGTGCGCTTGCTGGGCGAGCCGGCACGCAGCGCCGACATCTGCTTCCTGGAGCCGATCCGCGTCGCCGACGTGGAAGGACGCCGGCGCATCGCCGAGCTGTCGCGCGAGCGCATCGTGCAGGCGATGGCCGCCGGTTAACCGGTCGCGGCGCGGTTTTGCGTTGTCAGGGGAAAACCGAGGGCATACTCCACTGACCGGTGTCACCCTCACACCACCCGGCTCGCGACTCCCACGATGATCACTGCTGCCGACTACCGTCCTCCACGCTGGCTGCGCAACGCGCACGTGCAATCCGTGCTGGGTTCCAGCCCGCTCCGCAGTCGGCGGGGCATGCGCGCCTTGAGCGGCACCGGTGCGGTGACCACGGCGCATATCGTGGATGGCGGCGACGGCGTGCGGCTGCAGGGCCTGCACAGCCACCTGCCGGGCCAGGCATCGCGCGGGTTGGCGCTGCTGCTGCACGGCTGGGAAGGCAGTGCCGAATCCAGCTACATGCGGACGACCGCCGCGCAGCTGCTGGCACGCGGATTCGAGGTGTTCCGCCTGAACTTCCGCGACCACGGCGACACCCACCACCTCAACGAAGACCTCTTCCACTCCAACCGGCTGGACGAGGTGATGCACGCGGCGCTGGACGTGTCGCGGCGGTTCGCGTCGGGCCCGATGCGGCTCGCCGGCTACTCGCTGGGTGGCAATTTCGCGTTGCGGCTGGCGTTGCGCGCACCCGAGGCGGGCCTGGCGCTGGCGCACGTGGCGGCGGTGTGCCCGCTGCTGGACCCGGCCACGACGATGGACCGCATCCAGAACGGCATGCCGTTCTACGACTGGTACTTCACCCGCAAGTGGCGCAGCTCGCTGGTCCGCAAGCGCGACCTGTTCCCGCAGCGGCATGACTTCGACGACGCCACGCTGGCGCTGGACATCCGCGCGCTGACCGACTGGCTGGTGCAGCGGCATACCGGGTTCGGCACGCTGGAGGCGTACTTCGACGGCTACTCCATCGCCGGCGACCGGCTGGCGGGTCTTCAGGTGCCGGCGCACATCCTGATGGCCGAGGACGACCCGGTCATTCCGTTCGACACGTTCCGCGACTGGGTGCTGCCCCCGCAGGCCACGCTGGAGATCGCCCCGTGGGGCGGGCATTGCGCGTTCATCGAAAACGCCGCCTGCGACGGCTATGCCGAGCGCTGGGTGGCCGACCGGCTGACCGCCGGCGCGGCCTGAGCCCGCGCCGCGACCGCTACAATAGGCGTTTGCCCGAACGCCGGTAGCCCCATGTACGACTCGATCATTGATGCCCTGCGCCGTGGCGCCGCGGGCGACGCCCTGGCCGCCGCGGAAGCGCTGGTGGCCGACCGCCCCGACGATGCGCAGGCGCACCGCTGGCTGTCCGCCGCCCAGCAGCAGGTCGGCCAGGCCGAGGCCGCGCTGGCCAGCATCGACCGCGCGATCGCGCTGGCCCCGGAGAACGCCGAGCTGCACCTGGCCCGCGCCGGCGTGCTGATCGGCAGCCGCCGCCCCGACGAGGCGCAGGCCGCGCTGTCCAGCGCCAGCGGGCTGGACCCCAACCAGTTCGGCGCTTACCTGATCCAGGCGCAGCTGGCACTGGGTCGCGGCGACCTGGACGAAGCCGAGCGCTACAACCGCCTGGCCGCGCGTGTCTCGCCCGATCACCCGCAGCTGGCCGCCGTCGACGGCATGGTCACCCTGCGCCGCGGCGATGCGGACCGCGCGCTGAAGATCGTCTCCGCCGCCATGCAGGCGGCGCCTGACGACGCCCAGCTGCGTTACGCGCTGGGCTTCATCCACATGGCGCTGGGGCACTGGGCGTTCGCCGAGCAGGCCTTCCGCGGCATCGTCGACAAGACCCCGGGCACGCACAGTCTGCGCAGCCTGATCGCCGACCTGGTCCGCCGTCAGGGGCGTCCCGCTGACGCCGCCGATGAGCTGCAGGTGATGGTTGCCCAGACCGGTACCGACAACCCGGCCCTGCATCGCCACATCGGCCAGCTGCGGCTGGCCGCCGGCCAGAACGATGAAGCGTTGAAGGCACTGCGCGTGGCGCTGGCCGCACAGCCGCGCGAACGCGCCACGCTGCTGGCGATCATCGAGGCCTGGCGTCGCCTCGGCGCGCAGGACGATGCGCGTGCCAGCCTGGATGCCGCGTTGGCCACCACGCCCGATTCGCATGAGCTGTGGCTGTCTCGCCTGGTGTTCGAAGCGGTCGGCAGCGCCGAGGCGCGCGCCGTGGTCGAACGCTGGGTCGCGGCCATGCCGACCCACCTGCCGGCGCTGGAAGCGCAGATGACCGTGCTGGACGCCGCCGGCGAGGCTGACGGCGCCGAAGCCGTCGCGCTGCGCATCGTCGAACTCGATCCGGGCCGCACCAGCGGCGAGCAGCGCGTGGTCGAAGCCCTGCTGGCCCGCGACCCCGACGCCGCCATCGCGCGCGTCACCGGCATCATCGCGGGCGTGCAGGACGTGGCGCAGCAGCAGAGCCTGCGCGGCTGGCTGGGGTTCGTGCAGGACCGTGCCGGCCGCCACGCCGATGCGGTGGCCACCTGGTCCGCCCTGGCGCACGAGCTGGCGCCGTCGCGCCTGCCGCTGTGGACGCCCACCGCTCCGCCCGCGGAATGGCCTGCGCGCGCGCAGCAGCCCGACGGCCCGGCGGCACGCCCCATGCTGTTGTGGGGCGCGCCGGGAACGGTGGTGGAATCGCTGGCGGGCGTGATCGGTTACATCACCGACGAGTTCCGCGGCGACCGCTTCCTGCCGCAACCGCCGAAGGACGGTTTCCAGAACTACACCACGCCGGCCGCACTGGCGTCCGGCGCGCTGTCGGGCCAGGCGCTGATCGCCGAATGGCAGGCCACGCTGCCCGCGCGCGGCATCCACGACGGCAAGGTGGTGGACTGGCTGCTGTGGTGGGACAACGCGCTGCTGCATGCGCTGCGTCCGCACCTGCCGCAGGGCCTGCTGCTCATCGCCGTACGCGATCCGCGCGATGCCTTCCTCGACTGGATGGCGTTCGGCTCGCCGGCGCCGTTGGCGCTGGACGACCTGCAGGAAGGCGCGCAGTGGATGGCCACGCTGTTCGGCCAGATCGCCGACCTGCACGAGCAGGACCTGTACGAACACCGGCTGATCCGCATGGACGCCATCAAGGACGACGCCGGTGGCGTGTCCGCGGCGCTGGGCGAAGCGCTGGGCGCGCAGCTGCCGGTGCCGCCGTCCTCGGGCGCGCGCCGTTTCCCGGAAGGCCACTGGCGCCACTACGCCGCCGCACTGTCCGGTCCGTTCGCCGCGCTCACGCCGGTGGCGGTGCGCCTGGGTTATCCGGAAGCCTGATTCCCGCACGCCGCGGAAGAACGACATAGGGAGCACGCCATGCGTCTGTGGAGCGACAGTTTCAGCAACACCCAGCCCATCCCGGCCGAATTCGCGATGGGCCAGCCGGACGGATTCGCACCCAACCGCAATCCGCACCTGGCCTGGGACGATGTGCCGGCCGGGACGAAGTCATTCGCGCTGTTGTGCATCGATCCGGATGCGCCGACCGTGCCGGAAACCGTCGGTCGCGACGACCTGCAGATCCCGGTGGACCAGGTGCGCGGCGATTTCGTCCACTGGGCGATGGTCGACATCGCGCCGGATGTGCGCGTGATTGCCGCGGGCAGCTGCAGTGATGGCGTCACCGCGAAAGGGAAGCAGCAACCTGCCGGCCCGAAAGGCGCGCGGCAGGGCCTGAACGGCTACACCGGCTGGTTTGCCGGCGATGCGCAGATGGGCGGCGACTACTTCGGTTACGACGGTCCGTATCCGCCGTTCAACGACCTGCGCACGCATCGCTACTTCTTCCGCCTGTTCGCGCTGGACGTGGCCACGCTGGACCTGCCGGCGCGCTTCACCGCCGCGGACGTGCTGCGTGCCATGCAGTCGCACGTGCTGACGGAAGCGACGCTGCATGGCACGTATTCGTTGAACACGAAGGCCTGAGAGCGGGCGCCTGACGACGGGGCTTTTCCCGTCGCCACCTGCGTCGCTCCTGCAACGAGCGGGGGCTCAGCGCTTCACGCTTTCCGATTCCACCACCATGTCCAGCACGTACGCGCGGGCTGAGCCGTCGGCAGGCGGGTTCTTCACGGTGTAGCGATCCACGCGCAGCACGTTGCGGACGCCGGGCTCGTGCGTGTAGCCCTCGATGCTGTCGTGGAAATGCTGGAACTCGCCGGGCGTGCCGGTCTTGATGCCTTTGTCGTCGTACTCGATCTCGCGCACCTGCAGGCACTGCTTGTCGGGGATCAGCGGGTGGCTGCACGGCCTGGTGTCCGCGGCGACTTCAAGGAACACGCGCTCGCCGGGGCCGCCGTAGCGGGTTTGCGCCGTGGGGTCGCCTCCGAACATCAACTTGTCGCCCTGGGTCGTGGTCAAGGTCAGTTGGGTGACGCCATCCTGCGTAGCAGCCAGTGTCAGTGGGCCCTCCAGGCGCTTGCCGGCTTCCTGGTCCAGCGCCATCAGCGTGCTGTCGGTGCAGGCCATCATCGTGGATACCATGCGGCCGACCGTCAGCGTGTCGCCCGCCAGCGTGTAGCTGCCGCCCATGCGGTTGCAGGTGTTGCCGACCGACAGGCGACCGTCGCGGAAATCCAGTTGCAGCGGTTTGTCCGCGCGTGCGAACAAGGCGTCGATGCGCTGGCCGTTGGCGTCCGTCGCCTGCATGAGGCGCCAGTGATACTGCGGCAGCAGCGTGGAAGCATCGATCGGCGCCGCAGGGGGAGCGGGGGTCGATGACGTGGCGACCGGTGTTTCGGCGGGAACCGGCGCGGCCGTCTCGTCGGCGGGCTTCGGGCACCCAGCCAGCAGCAGGGGCAGGGCCAACAGCAGCAGTCGTTTCATGGCGGTTTCCTCGGACAGGGGTCCATGCAAACGCATGAACGCTTAGAACGGGGTGAAGGCTGGCAGCGCAATGTCTGCCGTGCCGCCGCGCGACGGGCTTGCCTTCAACGGCCCCGATCGCGACTCACGTCGCTCCCGCGGGCGAAGGTCAGCTGCCGACCGGCATCAGCAACAGCAGCAGCCCGCCCAGCACGATGCGGTAGATGGCGAAGCCGGTGAAGCGGTGCGCCTTGATGAAACCCAGCAGCCACTTCACCACGACGAAGCCGGTGGCCGTGGCCGCTGCGAAGGCCAGGGCGACGGCGGCCCAGTTCTCGCTGCCGAGGGCGTCGTCCTTGACCAGTTCCAGGAACGCGTAGCCGCTGGCCGCGAACATGGTGGGGATGCCCAGCAGAAACACGAACTCCGCCGCCGACGAGCGCCGGCTGGTGCCGGCCAGCATCGCCATGAAGATCGCCGCCGCCGAGCGCGACGTGCCGGGGAAAACACCGGCCACCACCTGCGCCAGCCCGACCAGCACCGCCACTTTCCAGGTGATCGTCGCCACGTCGCCGCGCTTTTCGGCGAAATGCTCGGCCACCAGCATCCACACGCCGCCGAGGATCAAGGCCCAGGCCACCGGGGTGACGGTTTCCGGCAGTTCCCAGCCGGCCAGGCGCACGGGCAGGCCGACCAGCGCGGTGACCAGAAAGGCGGTGGCCAGCTTCAGAGCGTAGTCGCGGGTTTCCGCATCACGCCAGCAGCCTGTCGCCAGTTCCCATATGCGGCGGCGGAACACCAGCGTCGTGGCCAGGATCGCACCGGCCTGGATGACGATGTTGAAGAAGTCCGATTGCTCGCCCAGCCAGTGCTGGGCGATCAGCAGGTGCCCCGTGCTGGAAATGGGCAGGAATTCGGTCAGGCCTTCGAGGATGCCGAGCAGCAGCGCGGCGAGCAGGTCGGTCATGGAGGGGTGCGGGACGCCGGGAAGCGGCCAAGGATAGTGGAAAGCCTCGCGCACCGTTATGGTGAGGGCGCGGGGATATATGCACCAAAATAGGGATTGCGCGTGAAAGGGACGTCAAGGCATGCCAACAGAATCAATGGCTTGGGGAATCTGCGAGGTTGGCACGAGGATTGCTCTATCGGGCTACATCCTTATCCAACCCGAGGTCCCGAGATGTCTGTGGAGAATGTTGAAAAGCTGATCAAGGACAACAAGGTCGAGTTCGTCGACCTGCGCTTCGTCGACATGCGCGGTGTTGAACAGCACGTCACCTTCCCGGTCAGCATCGTGGACGCGTCCCTGTTCGAGGACGGCAAGATGTTCGACGGCTCGTCCATCTCGGGCTGGAAGGGCATCAACGAGTCCGACATGGTCCTGCTGCCCGACCCGAGCAGCGCCTACCTGGACCCGTTCTACGCCGATCCGACCCTGGTGCTGGTCTGCGACATCCTGGACCCGGCCACCATGCAGGGCTACTCGCGCGATCCGCGCGGCATCGCCAAGCGCGCCGAAGCGCACCTGAAGGCCAGCGGCATCGCCGACGTCGCCTTCTTCGGCCCGGAACCCGAATTCTTCATCTTCGATTCGGTGCAGTTCGCCAACGACATGGGCCATGCGTTCTTCAAGATCAATTCCGAGGAAGGCGCCTGGAACAGCGGCAAGAGCTACGACGGCGCCAACAGCGGTTACCGTCCGGGCATCAAGGGCGGCTACTTCCCGGTGCCGCCGACCGATTCGCTGCACGACCTGCGCGCCGAGATGTGCAAGACGCTGGAACAGGTCGGCATCGAAGTCGAAGTGCACCACCATGAAGTCGCCACCGCCGGCCAGTGCGAGATCGGCGCCAAGTTCAACACGCTGGTGCAGAAGGCCGACGAACTGCAGCGCATGAAGTACGTGGTCCGCAACGTCGCCCACCGCAACGGCAAGACCGCCACCTTCATGCCCAAGCCCATCGTCGGCGACAACGGCAGCGGCATGCACGTGCACCAGTCCCTCGCCAAGGGCGGCACCAACCTGTTCACCGGTGACGGCTACGGCGGCCTGTCGCAGCTGGCGCTGTGGTACATCGGCGGCATCTTCAAGCACGCCAAGGCGATCAACGCGTTCGCCAACTCGGGCACCAACAGCTACAAGCGCCTGGTGCCGGGCTTCGAAGCGCCGGTGATGCTGGCCTACTCGGCGCGCAACCGTTCGGCCTCGTGCCGCATTCCGTGGGTCGCCAACCCGAAGGCCCGCCGCATCGAGATCCGCTTCCCCGATCCGCTGCAGTCCGGCTACTTGACCTTCACCGCGCTGATGATGGCCGGCCTGGACGGCATCAAGAACCAGATCGACCCGGGCGCGCCGAGCGACAAGGATCTGTACGACCTGCCGCCGGAAGAAGAGAAGAACATCCCGCAGGTCTGCTCCAGCCTGGACCAGGCGCTGGAAGCGCTGGACAAGGACCGCGACTTCCTGAAGGCCGGCGGCGTGATGTCCGACGACTTCATCGATGCGTACATCGCGCTGAAGATGCAGGAAGTGACCAAGTTCCGCGCGGCGACGCACCCGCTGGAATACCAGCTGTATTACGCCAACTGAGTTCTCGCGGCGATGGCGACGGCCTACCCCTCCCACCCGTCGCCATCGCCGCACCTCATTGAACACGCCGTCGGGCGCCCGTCGTCAGGCGGCGTGTTCACCCGGTTGGGGAACCGGGGCAATACCTGTCATCGCTTCTGGAGATCGCACCAACGTTCCAACCGGGGAAACCTCAGGAGAGATCCATGAACCGCACCTCCCTCCCACGTCATCCGTTTCCGTCGCAAGCCATCGCGATGGGCACGGCTGCGGTTCATGCATCGCTTCGCACCGACAACGTGTCCGCCGCCAGGGGGCTGCGCGCACGGGTGACCTGAAACCGCCGGCCGGCGCATGGCCGGCCGGTTCCATCCACCATCGGGGTATGCGCATGAAACTGATCACCGCCATCATCCGGCCGTTCAAGCTCGACGAGGTACGAGAGTCCTTGTCGCAGGCGGGCGTGTCCGGCATCACCGTCACCGAAGTCAAAGGCTTCGGCCGGCAGAAGGGCCACACCGAGCTGTACCGCGGCGCCGAGTACGTCGTCGATTTCCTGCCCAAGATCAAGATCGAAACCGTCGTCACCGACGAACGACTGGATGCCGTCATCGAGGCCATCCAGCAGGCGGCCGGCACCGGCAAGATCGGCGACGGCAAGATCTTCGTCACCACCATCGACCAGGTCATCCGCATCCGTACCGGCGAAGTCGGCGCGGACGCGCTCTAACACTCGGAGCCCCACATGAAGACTCGACTGTTCTCCGGGTGGAAGACCCGTGCCCAGATGTTGTGCCTGGCCGCGCTGTGCGGCCTGATGGCGACCGGTATGGCCGCCAGTGCGTTCGCCGCGCAGGATGCGGCGGTCCCCGCCGCGACCGAGGCGCCCGTGACGGATGCGCCCCCGGCGGTGGATCCGGCCGCCGTCCCCGCGACGGACGTGGCCGCTGCGCCGGTGGAAGCCGCCGCCGCGCCTGCCGAGGCTGAAGCGGCTCCCGCCGAAGAAGCCGCGCCCGCCCCGTCCATCAGCAAACCCGACACCGTGTGGGTGCTGGTGTCGGCGGTGCTGGTGATCTTCATGACGCTGCCGGGCCTGGCGCTGTTCTACGGCGGCCTGGTGCGTTCGAAGAACGTGCTGTCGATCCTGATCCAGAACCTGGCGGTGTTCTCGCTGGTCGCGGTGCTGTGGGCCGTCTACGGCTACAGCCTGGCGTTCACCGAAGGCAATGCGTTCATCGGTGGCTTCGACCGCCTGTTCGCCAAGGGCCTGGACGCCGCATCGATCGGCGCCACGTTCACCAAGGGCGTTTACATCCCGGAGCTCGCGTTCTTCGTGTTCCAGGGCGCCTTCGCCTGCATCACCTGCGCGCTGATCGTCGGTGCGTTCGCCGAACGCGTGAAGTTCGCCGGCGTGATGCTGTTCACCGTGCTGTGGTTCACCTTCGCCTACCTGCCGATGGCGCACATGGTGTGGTTCTTCCCGGGGCCGGATGCGTTCACCAGCACCGACGTGGTGCCGGAAGTGCTGGCCAAGTCGGGCTACCTGTGGGCCAAGGGCGCGCTGGACTTCGCCGGCGGCACCGTCGTGCACATCAATGCCGCGATCGCCGGCCTGGTGGGTGCGTACGTCATCGGCAAGCGCACCGGCTACGGGCGTGAGGCCATCAAGCCGCACAACCTGACCCTGACCATGGTCGGCGCGTCCATCCTGTGGGTGGGCTGGTTCGGCTTCAACGCCGGTTCGGCGCTGGAAGCCGGCGGCGTGGCCGCGATCGCCTTCGTCAACACCTTCCTGGCCACGGCCGCGGCGGTGGTGGCGTGGCTGCTGGTGGAGTGGATCACCAAGGGCAAGCCGTCGCTGCTGGGTGCGGCATCGGGTGCGGTGGCCGGTCTGGTCGCCATCACCCCGGCCGCGGGCCTGGTCGGCCTGAACGGTGCACTGGCCATCGGTGCCATCGCCGGCGTGCTGTGCCTGTGGGGCGTCAGCGGGCTGAAGAAGCTGCTGGGCGCGGACGACAGCCTGGACGTGTTCGGCGTGCACGGCGTGGGCGGCATCACCGGTGCGCTGCTGACCGGCGTGTTCGCGGCGCCCTCGCTGGGCGGCGCGGGCATCTGGGACTACGTCACCGAGACCGCCGTGGCCGAGTACTCCATCGGCTCGCAGGTGTGGATCCAGGCGCAGGGCGTGCTGATCACGGTGGTGCTGTCCAGCGTGGTGGCCTTGGTCTCGTTCCTGATCGTGAAGTACACCGTCGGCCTGCGCGTCTCCGAAGACGCCGAGCGCGAAGGCCTGGACATCACCTCCCACGGCGAATCGGCCTACGAGGCCTGACCGCTGGCCCGGGGACGGCTTTGCACTAAACTGGTGCAATGTCGTCCCCGGACTTCTTCCCGATGCCTTTCGAACCCACCACCGACGCGCTGAGCACGCCGGTGGCCTGGGCCGACGCCCACGGCCTGATCCGTGGCGTCAATCCTGCGTTCGCCCGCTGGCTGGGCGTCAGTACCCGCCGCCTGCTGGGACAACCACTGGCGGCCCTGGAGATCGAGAGCGACGCCATGGCGCGCTTCCTTGAAAACACCGACCGCGACGTCCTGCGCCTGCATCGCATGGCGCTGGGCATGCCTGGCGAGTCGCCGTGCTTCGCCGAGGGCTGGCTGTCGCGGCTGGACGCCGGCGGTTGGCTGCTGGAGGCCCACCCGGTGGACGAGTTCCCCGCGCTGGACCCCACCCAAGCCCTGCCCAACGCCCTGAGCGCGGCACTGAAGGGACTCGCCCACGAACTGCGCAACCCGCTGGCGGGGCTGAAGGGCGCCGCGCAGCTGCTGGCGCGGCGGGCGGCCCACCGCAACGACAACGACGACGAACGCGAGCTGATCGACCTGATCGAATCCGAGATCGGCCGCCTCAACAACCTGCTGGAACAACTGCTTTCGCCTTCCCCGCAACGGCCGCACGCACCGCTCAACATCCATGCCGTGCTGGAGCGCGTGCTGCGCCTGGCCGAGAACGAGGGCGGCTGGTCGGTGCGCCTGCAGCGCGACTACGACCCCAGCCTGCCGGAGCTCGACGGCGACGCGGACCGCCTGACCCAAGCGGTCTGGAACCTGGTGCGCAACGCCATCCAGGCCGGCGCGGCCAGCATCATCCTGCGCACCCGTGTCGAACACGGGTCGCGCATCCACGATCACCTGCATGCGATGGCATTGCGGGTGGAGATCATCGATGACGGACGCGGCGTGCCGGAAGAACTGGCCGAGCACCTGTTCCTGCCGCTGGTCAGCGGACGCGCCGACGGCAGCGGCCTGGGCCTGGCGCTGGCGCAGCAGGTCGCGCGCGAGCACCGCGGCACGCTGACCTACCGCTCGCGTCCCGGCCACACGGTCTTCACCCTGATGCTGCCGCAATCGCTGCACGACCACGACGAGGAGCGTCATGCCCAGCACTGAACGGAATGAAAGCGCGGCGGGCCATGATGCCCAGCGCATCTGGGTGGTCGATGACGACCGCTCCGTGCGCTTCGTGCTGGCCACCGCCCTGCGCGATGCCGGCTATGCCGTGGACGGCTTCGACAGCGCGGCGTCGGCATTGCAGGCACTGGGCGCGCGTGGCGCACCGGACCTGCTGTTCACCGATGTACGCATGCCGGGCGATGACGGCCTGGTGCTGCTGGACAAGCTGAAGGCCACGCATCCGCAGTTGCCGGTCATCGTGATGTCGGCCTATACCGACGTGGCCAGCACCGCCGGTGCGTTCCGCGGCGGCGCGCACGAATTCCTGTCCAAGCCGTTCGATCTGGACGACGCGGTCGCGCTGGCGGCCCGCACGTTGCCCGGTGCGGAAGAGGCGCCGGAAGGCGCCATCGCCGATGTCGACGTCGCGTCGCCGCCCGAAACCCCGCAGCTGATCGGTGACACGCCGGCGATGCGCGCGCTGTTCCGTGCGATCGGGCGACTGGCGCAGGCACCGTTGTCGGTGCTGATCAATGGCGAGACAGGCACCGGCAAGGAACTGGTCGCGCATGCCCTGCACCACGAGTCACCGCGCGCGCGAAAACCTTTCGTGGCATTGAACACCGCGGCGATTCCGTCCGAACTATTGGAAAGCGAGTTGTTCGGCCATGAGGCCGGCGCCTTCACCGGTGCGCAGAAGCGCCACATCGGCCGCTTCGAGCAGGCCGATGGCGGCACGCTGTTCCTCGACGAGATCGGCGACATGCCGCTGCCGCTGCAGACGCGCCTGCTGCGCGTGCTGGCCGAAGGCGAGTTCTTCCGCGTCGGCGGGCGCGAACTGATCCGCGTGGATGTCCGCGTGATCGCCGCCACCCACCAGGATCTCGAGGCACTGGTGGCGGAAGGCCGCTTCCGCGCCGACCTGCTGCACCGCCTCAACGTGGTCCGCCTGCAGCTGCCGCCGCTGCGTGAACGGCGTGCCGACGTGCCGCAGCTGGCCGAGAATTTCCTCGCCGTGGCCACCCGCAAGCTGGATATCGCCGGCAAGCGCTTCAGCGCCGCCGCCCTCGAAGCGTTGCAGGCCCACGACTGGCCCGGCAACGTGCGCGAACTGGAAAACGTGTGCTGGCGCCTCGCAGCGCTGGCACCGGCCGACCTGATCACGGTCGCCGACCTGCAGGACGCCCTGCAGAACGGGCCGGCGACAGGCAAGCGCACGGACGACTGGGACACCGCCTTGGCCGAGTGGGCACGCAAGCGGCTGGCCGACGGCGCCGCATCGCTGCACGCCGAAGCCCGCGAACGCCTCGACCGCACGCTGCTGGAGGTCGCGCTGGAAATCACCCATGGCCGCCGCGCGGAAGCCGCGGTAAAGCTCGGCGTCGGCCGCAACACCGTGACGCGCAAGCTGGGGCCCGGTCGCAAGCGCGGCGTGTAGCACGCTGGCGTACGTGCAAGGAAACACGGGAAGCCCGCGGCTTCATTGAACGTGAAGGTCGTCGCCGTTACGGTGGCAGGCCCTCTTCACGTACCGGAGTTTCCCCCATGCGTACCGCCATGCTGGCTGCTTCCTCCGCCGTCTTCCTGGCCGCTTGCGGCACCTCGCCGAAACAACCGCCGGCGCCCGCCGTTCCCACCGTCAGCACCGCCAAGCAGGCGGTCGCCGTCCTGGCGTCGGCCTCGGGCAGTCTGGTCAGCGGCAAGGTCACGGTGACGCCGATGGGCAAGGGCCTGCACCTGACCGGCGAGGTCGGTGGGCTGCCGGCCAACAGCACGCATGCCTTCCATGTGCACGAGAAGGGAGACTGCAGCGCCGTCGATGCCAGCAGCGCCGGCCCGCACTTCAACCCGTTCAATGCCGTGCATGGCAAGACGGGCAGCGGCGCGCACCACGCGGGCGACATGAACAACCTGGTGGCCAACGCCGAAGGCGTGGCGACGGTGAACGTGCATCTGGAAGGCGTCACGCTGGGCGGCGGCGCCGTGAACGATGTCGCCACGCGCGCGCTGATCGTCCACGCCGCACCGGATGACTACGCCAGCCAGCCAGCCGGCAACGCCGGTGCCCGCGTGGCGTGCGGCATCATCAAGGTCACGCAGTAACACCGCGGCCGGCGGCGTAGCGTGCGCCATGCGCACGACCGCACGATGTCCAGTGCCTCGTGATCGTGCGCGCAGCGCGCGCTACGACTGCAGGGTTTGCCTGGCATCGGCCTTGCCCGGGCAATGCGCGAACGTCACCGGGATGCCGTGCACTTCCAGCACGGCGGCGATCTGCTGCTGCCGTGCCTGGAAGTGGCCGTAGGCGCGTTCGAGCCGTTCGTCGGTCGCGTCCTGCGGTGCGTAGCGCGCACGCCAGGCGGCGGGTTCGAACAGGGCGATATGCGCTTCACCATCGGCGTAGCGCACCAGCGGTTCCGGCGGCGCATCCAGCCACTGCTCCGATGCCGGTGCCAGCAGCGCGGTCTCGATAAGCGGCCATAGCGCGCCGAGGCCGCCGTGTTCGTATTGCAGCGCGGTCATCGCGGCCAGGTCGTGCAGGGTCAGGTAGCGCGCGTGTTCGATGTCCGCACCGAAGGCCTGCTGCGCCAGCAGGGCGGTGTCGGGCGCGGCCATGCCGGTTTCCAGCAGCACGGCCTCCAACCGTTCGGCAACCTCGCCAACCGTATGGGCATCCTCACCGCTCAGCAGGAACGGCAGCACGCGCAGCTGGCCGCCGCCCAGCGTCGCGTCGGCCTGGAACGGCAGCGGCACGTCACCCGCCTCATCCGCCCCGAAGGCGATCACGCGCGCGCCCTCATTGCGGCCCGGCGCACGCAGCTGCAACTCGCGCAGGCGCTGGTGCAGCGGCCAGCCGGGGCGCAGGGCCTCGGCCGGATCGAAATGCGCCGCGACGAATACCAGGTCCAGCCCGCGCACCTGCGGCACCAGCCTGGCCAGATCGCGGCCCAGCCGTTCGGCCAGTTCGCTGGCCTGTGAAGGCCGCAGCGCCGCGTGCTGCGGCGGGCGGCCTGCCGACAGTTCCAGCGCCATCACGCCCATCACCGTGGTGTCTGTTGTGGATCGAGTCATGTCAGCGTTTGGCGGTCGTGGAGGGTGGCATTACACTGGCATTATGCCTGCCGCCGCGGCGGCGACTCATCCGTCCCACCCCCAGAGAGGTTCCCTCATGCCAGCAGCCCGCCCCGTCGCCATCCTCGGCGGCGTCCGCATTCCGTTTTGTCGGCAGAACACGGCCTACGCGGATGTCGGCAACCTGGGCATGTCGGTGCGCACGCTGGGTGCGCTGGTCGAGCGCTTCGGCCTGCATGGGCAGCAGCTGGGTGAAGTGGCCATGGGTGCGGTGATCAAGCATTCGTCCGACTGGAACCTGGGCCGCGAAGCCGCCCTGTCGTCGGGGCTGTCGCCGCTCACGCCGGGCATCACCCTGCAGCGCGCCTGCGGCACCAGCCTGGATTCCATCATCACCATCGCCAACAAGATCGCGCTGGGCCAGATCGATTCCGGCATCGGCGGCGGTTCCGACACGACGTCGGAGGTGCCGATCGTCTATGGCAAGAAGCTGCGCGCGCGCCTGCTGGCGGCCAATCGCGCCAAGACCACGCAGGACAAGTTGAAGGCGCTGGTCAGCGGCTTCAAGTTCGGCGAGCTCAAGCCCGAATTCCCCGGCGTAGCCGAACCGCGCACTGGCAAGAGCATGGGCGATCACTGTGAGGACATGGCCAAGCAGTGGAACATTTCCCGCGATTCGCAGGACGAACTGGCCGTGGCCTCGCACAAGAAACTGGCCGCTGCCTACGAGCGCGGTTTCTTCAACGACCTGATCGCGCCGTTCCGCGGCCTGGAACGCGACAACATCCTGCGTCCCGATACGTCGCTTGAGAAACTGGCCACGCTGAAGCCGGCCTTCGACAAGACCTCCGGCCGCGGCACGCTGACGGCCGCCAACTCCACGCCGCTGACCGATGGCGCCGCCGCGGTGCTGCTTGCCTCGGACGCGTGGGCGCAGGCGCACGGCCATGAACCGCTGGCGTACCTGCGCGATGCGCAGGTGTCGGCGGTGGACTTTGTGCATGGCGAAGGCCTGCTGATGGCGCCGACCATCGCGGTGCCGGAGATGCTCAAGCGCCACGGCCTGACCCTGCAGGACTTCGACATCTACGAAATCCACGAGGCCTTCGCCGCGCAGGTGCTGTGCACGCTGCGTGCCTGGGAAAGCGAAGACTACTGCCGCAATCGCCTGGGGCTGGACGCCCCGCTGGGTCGGATCGATCCGGACAAGATGAACCCCAACGGCTCCTCGCTGGCAACGGGCCACCCGTTCGCCGCCACCGGCGCGCGCATCGTCGCCACCGTCGCCAAGGAACTGAAGGAGCGCGGCGGCGGCCGTGCACTGGTGTCGATCTGCACCGCCGGCGGCATGGGCGTGGTGGCGATCATCGAGCGTTGAGCCGTCGCGGCGTGGATGCCGCGATGCGTGCCTTCATCGTTTTCTTCCCGTAGCAGGCGCCGCTTCACCGCGACGGCGTCTGCACCTGCGCGCTTCCGATGCCGTGGCGGCGGCCTTCACTGACCGCCGTCACCGTGCCGTCCGGGTTGAATACCAGCGCGTTGGCGGCGCCGATTTCCTCCGCACGGGCCGACCAGCGTTGCCCGCGCTGCGCAAGCGCGTCCGCCTGCGCGCTGTCCGCATAGCCAGGCTCGATGTCCGTCGTGGCGCCGTTGCGCTGCGACAGCCGCGGCGCATCCACGGCCTGGTCCATGCGCATGCCCAGGTCCACGTGGTTGACGATCGTCTGCAGCACCGTGGTGATGATGGTGGACCCGCCCGGGCTGCCGATCGAGAACGCTGGCTTGCCGTCCTTCAGCGCGAGCGTCGGCGTCATGCTGCTGCGCGGCCGCTTGCCGGCCTCGGGCACATTGGGGTGCGGTCCGGTGAAGTCGAAATCGGTCAGCTCGTTGTTGAGCAGGAAACCGTAACCCGGCACGACCATGCCGCTGCCGCCCCAGTCCTCGATGGTGAAGGTGTAGGCGACGACATTGCCGTCCTTGTCGGAGACGGTCAGGTGCGTGGTGTGCGTGCTCTCGGGCTGCAACGCGCGGGGGGCGGGGCGCAGCGGGTAGCTGGCATCCTGCTGGAAGGCGAAGGGATCACCGGCGGCGACCGGGCCCTGGGCGGCGCGTGCGGGGTCGATCAGCGCGCGTCGCCGGGCTGCGTAGTCCTTGTCGAGCAGGCCCATGACGGGCGCGTCCACGTACTCGGGATCGGCCAGGTAGGCGTCGCGATCGGCGAAGGCGAGGCGGCTCGCCTCCAGATAGAGATGCTCCACCTGCGCGCGCGGCAGCGACTTCAGCTCGTAGCCTTCAAGGATGTTCAGCGCTTCGAACACGGTCACGCCGCCGCTGCTCGGCAGTGGCATGCCATACAGCGCGTAGCCGCGATACGTGGAGCGCAAAGGCGCGCGCACGCGGGCTTCGTAATCGGCCAGGTCCGTCAGCGTCATGCGTCCGCCGCGCACGGAAATGCCGGTGGCCGTCGGTGGACGGTTGACCGCCTCGACGATCGCGTGCGCCAGCGGGCCTTCGTAGAACGCGTCCACGCCCCCGCGCGCCAGCAGGCGATACGTTTGTGCGAGGTCGGGATTGCGCAACGTCGTACCTGCAGGAACTGCCCTGCCTTCCCGCAGGTATAGCGCAGCGGTAGCGGGGAAGCGACGGAACTTGCCTTCATTCCGTGTCACCAGGCTCGAGAAGTTCGCATCCACCGTGAAGCCCTGCTCCGCTACCGCGATCGCCGGCGCCAGGACCTGTTCGAACGACATCGTGCCGTAGCGCTGCAACGCCTCGTGCCAGCCGCGCACGGTGCCCGGCACGCCGACCGACAGGCCGCTGGCGACGGCGGTATCGAAGTCCATCGCGTGTCCGTCTTCGCTGAAGAGCGTGGACGTGACCGCGGCGGGCGCCGTCTCGCGATGGTCGAGCGCGACCACGCGTTTCTCTTTCGCCAGGTACACCACCATGAAGCCGCCCCCGCCGATCCCGCAGCTGAAGGGATCGGTGATGCCCAGCGTGGCCGCCGCCGCGACGGCGGCATCGACCGCATTGCCGCCGCGGTCGAGGACCGCGATCGCGGATTGCGTGGCCTGTTCGCTGATCGTCGCGGCCCCCCCACCAGTGCCCGTGGCGACCGGCGTCCCGGCATTCGCCGCTGATGCGGTCAGCAGGACGAGGAGCAAAGCGACTTGCAGGAGTCGGGTCATCGCGGATCACCGAGGGCAGGCGATCCGATTGTCACATGGTCCAGGCGGGTCTCGGCGGGCCACGCCGAGACCTGCGCCACACTGCATCCAGGCGTGGAATGATGCCGGCCAACCCCGGTGGGCCGCGCCATGCGTTGGTAGTCGGGCCGGCCCCCCGGCCACCGCCCTCCCTGCCCTTGGAGTTTTCATGCGCTTGCACAGGATGTACTGCGTCATTCCGTTGTTGGCCTTCTCGATCCTCATCGTTGCCTGCAGCAAGCGCGAGATAGCCGAAGCCGATGCCACCGCTGCGGCCGAGTCGAGTGCCGACGCCGGCGTTGCGATCATGGCCGAAGCGGCGTCGGACAATGCCGCCGCGGCTGCACCTCAGAAGAGTGTCGAGGCCCCCGCGATGCAGGGGCCCGGCGTCGACCCTTCGCAGATGGCCTCGGAGGTGGCGAGCCAGGTCGATCCGCAGCGTCGCTTCATCCGCACTGCGCAGGCGCAGTTCCAGGTGGTGGACGTCTACCGCACGGCGCTGGCGATCGAGGACGAGGTCGCCGCGCAGGGCGGGTTCGTCGTCGACAACGAGATCGCCTCGCAGGTGCAGCGCGTGCTGAGCCGTCCGCTGGGGCAGGGCAAGCGGCTGGAGCTGGCCGAGTACACGCTGCACGGCGAGCTGACCGTGCGCGTGCCCAGTGAACGCACGCAGGCGTTCCTGCGTGCCGTCGCCGCGCAGATGGAATTCCTGGACCGACGCAGCTTCTCGGCACGCGATGCGCAGTTCGACCTGCTGCGGCAGCAGCTGGCGCGCCAGCGCGCGCAGGACGAACAGCGGGAACTGGGCGACGCCGTGCAGGCGGGCGGCAAGCTGGGCGACAAGACCGATGCGATCCAGTCGCGCGGCACGGCGCGCGCCAGCCGCGACGAAGCGCTGATCGCGCAGAAGGAGTTCGAGGATCGTGTCGCCTTCAGCACCATCACGCTGTCGTTGCGGCAGGATGCGCAGGTGCGCCGGGCCGAGCGGGTGGACGTGGACGCCGTGTTCCGCGACAACGGGCCTGGCTTCTTCAGCCGCGTGGGCGAGGCCTTGCAGGCGGGCTGGCGGGGTTGCCTGGAGCTGGTCATCGCATTGATGACGGTATGGCCGCTGTGGCTGCTGGTGCTGGGCGCGGCCATCCTGTGGCGACGCTGGCGGAAGAAGCCCGCGAATCCGTGACGCCGAGGTTCACGCGCGACGGCAAACCCTTCCGTTTGCCGGCCGCGCGCTGATCTCCTGCACTGCCCTCTTATCCGCGCAGGCGCGGCAGTCCATGTTCGTCGCGCTCTTCCACGACGGCTTCGTCGTGGATCTTCTGCCTGAGGTCGCGGCCGGGCAGCGCACGGGTGCTTTCGCCACGGGCGGCCTTCAACGCATTGCCGTAGCACTGCTGTGCGAGCGCATCGTCGCCCGCAGCGGCGAAGCCATCGCCCATTTCCTCCCAGGCCTCCGCGCCCGCACCCTGCGCCAGGGCACGATGCAGGAATTCCTGTGCCTGCATCCACTGCCCCTGCTGCCGGGCCAGGCGGGCTAGCGTGACGAGCACCGCCGGGCTGGCGGGATGGGTCTGCAGCCAGCGCTGCGCGCTGGCGCGACGGGAATCGAGCTTGCCGATCGGCAGGCGCCCGTAGAGCGCCGCCAGCGACTCGTCCCAGTGCACGTCAAGCGCATTCTCGATGCTGCGCGCGGCGGCATCTTCCCAGCGCAGCGACGCGGCGCGTTCGGCATACGCGGCGACCACGGGGGGCTGGTTGCGCAAGGGCTTGGTCAGGGTTTCCCAGCGATCGGCCAGCACGTTCGCATCGGCCGCCTCGCGCAACGACTGCGTGGCGAGACGTATCTCCAGCGCGTCCAGTGCCGGCGCGGTTAGCGCCTGCTGCTGCCTGAGCGCACCCAGCAGGCCATAGGCCTCGCCCGCGTGCGCGGTGGCGGCAAGCGCTTCGGCGCGCAGCGCCAGGCCGCGTGGCGGAAGCGGCTGCACGGCGGGGGCGTCCAGCACGGACAAGGCCTGCGCCGGCTGCCCCGAGGCCAGCGCGCGCTCGGCCACGACCAGCGCATGCGACGCCGGTGCGCGCACCGCCAGGGCATCCAGGTGGCGTGTCGCGGTGGCGGTGTCACCGGCCGCGTCGGCCGCGCGGATGGCCGCCACCCGCGCGATGGTGCCGACTTCCTCGTCTTCGGCTGCACGTTCCAACACCTTGCCCGCCTTCTGCCAGTGGCCGGCATGCAGGGCTTCCAGGCCTTCGATCAATCGCGCACGCGCCTGCTTGCGGCGATACCGGCCCCATGCGCGGAACGGCAGGGACAGCAGCCGCCACGCCACCCAGAAGGCCGCGCCCAGCAGGGCCAGCGACAGCAGCGCGCGCGGCACGTTGGTGTGCAGGTCGTAGCCGGCGAAACGGACGAACACTTCGCCAAGATCGCGGTTGGTGGTGGCCAGCCATTGCGAGGCCAACACGCCCAGCAACAGCAGCACCAGCAGGATCACCACGGTGCGGAAGGGTTTCATGGCATCACCTCCGTGCTTTCAGGGCCGGGCGCGGACGGGGCCGGCAGTGGGCGAAGCTGCAGGCCCGCACTGCGCAGCGCGCGCAACTGCTGCAAGGTGCTGCCGAGGACCGCCGGCTCCGCGACAGCGTCCGTCCGCCCAAGGGCCTGCAGCTGCACCCGACCTTGGCGCAGTGCGGGTGAATCCGGCCACAACCGCGTCATCCAGCCATCGATGCGGCCCAGCGCGGCGCGGAAACCGGCCGCATCGCCGCGTTCCAGTGCGGCCCGCGCCAGCGATAGCTCGATCTGCAGCGCTGCCTCCGCTGCCGTGCGTTCGCTGGGCGCGATGATCGTGCTGTCGCGCGAGGGCGTTACGTCCACCAGCGGCGACAGTAGGCGCTGCCAGCGGGTGCGTTCGCCAGTGGCGGGGGCCACGGGGCGTTCGCGTCCGAGGGCTGCCAGCGAGGTGGCGAACTTGTCCAGTTGCGCGATCTTCGCGGCCTGCGGTCCGGTTCCCAGTGCATCCAGCGCGATGCGTTCCTGCGCCAGTGTCTGCTTCAGGTTGAGCAGGCGGTGGTCGTCCACGCCATCCAGCGCACCGGCGGCAAGTGCGTAGGCGCGTCGCGCGCCTTCCAAGTCGCGGGCGATGTCGAGGCGTTGCGAGGCCTGCGACAGCAGCAGTTCCACTTCGTCCAGACGCAGGGCCTGCGCGCCATGGCGGTTGGGGTCGGTCAGCTTGGCGACGCTCTCTTCCAGCAGCGCGCCGCGCTGGCCCAGGCCGAGCACTTCATCGCGCAGCACGCGGTTGGTGGCAGCGGCATCCTGCAGGCGCTGGGTCTGTGCACGCTGGTCGCGACGCAGGGCTTCCACGCGCGCTTCCAGTGCGGCGACACGTTGTTCCGCATCGTCGACCACGGCCTGCTCCTGCGCGTGCCGGGCCTGCCACCACACCCAGCCACGCCAGCCCACCAGCGACGCGACGGCGACTGCCAGCAGCAGGATGACCAGCCCGCGGCGGCGGCCGGAGCGGGGGGTGGAAGGGTGTTCCTGATTCACGCAAGCATCCTTGTCGACAGGCAGAACCGTGATGGGTTGCGCAAATGCTAACGGATGCGCGTGGCGATGGCCGTGCACGCCGCGTTCACCAGCTGCGCCGGGCGTGGACCAGCGGCTTCGACGACATGCTCGAAACCGGCACGGCGCGCGGCCTCTGCCAGTCTGGGGCTGGCGGCCACGACGGTGGCCTGTCGCAGGCGGTCGGCCAGGTCGGCGGGCAGCTGCGACATGACAAGGTCCAGCGCGCCGCCACTGCTGAGCAGCAGGCATGCGGGTGCATCCAGTGCGCGCAGCCGCTGCAGGGCACGGGACGGCAACGGCAGCGTTTCGCGTCGATAGACCTCGGCGCGGAGCACGGTCGCTCCCCGCGCCTCCAGCGTTGGCGCCAGCAGGTTGCGGCCATCGGGCGCGGTGACGAAACCGATGCGTGTGCCCGCTACGTCCTGCAGCGCGGGCAACGCCAGCAGGCCTTCGCTGTCCATGCGGGCGGGCGCATCGACCCCGGCAATGCCGGCGCGCCGCAACGCCGCGGCAGTACCGCTGCCGACCGCCAGCCACGTCTGCCCGGGCAACGCCGCCAGCGGCTGCAGGCGCGCTGCGGCGTCTACGGCGGCAGGACTGGTGAACAGGACGCTTTCGGCCGACAGCGCGGCACGCAGATCGGCGCGCGTGCCGGCATCCGCGTTGTCGCGGATGCGCCACGGGGACAGCGCCAACAGCGCCGCGCCGTGTCGTCGCGCCGCACCGCGCAGGCCGGCGTGGCCGCCTTGTGGCCGCAACGAGATGACGTACCATGCCGGCGGCGTTGGATGTCCCATGCGCGGATTATGAGTGATGAGTCTGGAAGAAGCCCTGCAGGAACTGCGCGACTATTGCCGCGGCATGCCACCGGTCGCCGCCATGCAGGTGGACGTGGACGGCTACAGCGACGGTACCCTGCAGCTGTCCGCGCCGCTGTCGGCCAACGTCAACGACAAGGGCACCGCTTTCGGCGGCAGCCTGACCTCGCTGATGACGGTCGCGGGCTGGGGACTGGTCACGCTGAACCTGCGCCTGGCCGGGTTGAAGGCCGACGTCTTCGTCGCCGACAGCCAGGTCCGCTACCTTGCTCCACTCTATGCGGACCTGGTGGCCGGGGCCGCGTTTGCCGAGGGCCAGTCCTGGGATACGTTCCTCGACACCCTGCGGCAGCGCGGCCGGGCACGCATCCAGGTCGATGCCCGGGTGCAGCTGCCTGAAGGCGGGCTGGCGACGACGCTCAGCGGGCGCTACGTCGCCCTGCTGAAACAGTAGGATGCCGGGACGAACAGGGGAACGACGATGCGCGTACTACTCAAGATGCTGGTCCTGGTGGGGCTGATGACCGCATGGCTGTCGGCGGATGCGCAGAGCTTCCGCCAGCGCGGCAAGCTGACCGAAGTGCAGGACGCCTATGCCGCGTCCGTCCGCTGGGGCGATTTCGAGAACGCGTGGCAGGCGGTCGATCCCGCCTACCGCCAAGAGCACCCCATGACCGACCTGGAGTTCGAGCGCTACCAGCAGGTGAAGATCTCCGGCTATCGCGACATCAGCCGGCGGAGCGGCCCCGAGGGCACCGTCGAGCGCCAGATCGAACTGCGCGTGATCAACAAGCACACCATGGCGGAACGGACGCTGCGCTACCTGGAGCGCTGGCGCTGGGACCCGGAAGCCAAGCGCTGGTGGCTGGTGGTGGGGCTGCCGGACCTGTGGAACGGCGAATAAGGCGTCGGCCCGGCATGCCGGGCGCCCGCAACGGCGTCCTGTGCGACAATCGCCGCCCGCTCCAACGCTGCCAATGCCTGTGAACTTCGACGAATTGCTGGCCTTCGCCGGCCGCAACCAATTCAACACGATCCTGCTGGTGGCACTGGCCGGCCTGACCGTCGCCATCCTCTACACCGAGATCGCCCGTCTGTTCCGTGGCTACAAGGCCCTGCGCCCGGCCGAACTGACCCATCTCATCAACAGCGAGAACGCACTGGTCATCGACCTGTCGGCCAGCAACGACTTCGAGAAAGGCCACATCGCCGGCAGCCGCAACGTGCTGCCCAGCAGCTTCGACCCCGAGAACAAGCTGGTCGCCCAGGCCAAGTCGCTGCCGGTCGTGATGGTCTGCCGCAACGGCCAGGCCTCGGCATCCGCCGCCAAGCGCCTGAAGAAGGCCGGCTTCGAGAAGGTCTACTGGCTGGACGGCGGCATTGCCGCCTGGCAGCAGGCCGACCTGCCGCTGGTCAAGGGCCGCTGATCCCATCAGGCCGCCGCGCTGCCCTTGAACAGGGCCGCGCGCGCCGCCATGACATAATCCTCCATTCACCGAAACAACCCAGATTCCGGAGTTCGAAATGTCCGACGAAACCACCAACGGCGCGGTCGCGCCTGCCGCCGAAGCCGCTGGCCCCGCTTTCACCGTCGAGAAGATCTACGTCAAGGATGTTTCCTTCGAGGTCCCCGGCGCACCCGGCATCTTTGCCGAGAACGTGCAGCCGGAACTGCAGCTCAACCTCAACCAGCGCGTGCAGCGCCTGGGCGAGAACGCGTTCGAAGTGGTCCTGGGCGTGACCCTGACCTGCAAGGCCGGCGACAAGACCGCGTACGTGGCGGAAGTGCAGCAGGCCGGCATCTTCGGCCTGATGGGCCTGGAGCCGCAGGCGATCGACGTGCTGCTCGGCACGCAGTGCCCGAACATCCTGTTTCCGTACGTGCGCCAGCTGGTCAGCGACCTGGTCCAGGCCGGCGGTTTCCCGCCGTTCTTCCTGCAGCCGATCAACTTCGAAGCGCTGTACTCGGAATCGCTGCGCCAGCGCGCCGCGCAGGCCGGTGCCGAAGGCCAGCTGGCCAATTCGGAACCCGTCGGCAACGCCTGATTGGCCGTGCAACCGCCGGACACGGCGACGCAACACGCAGGGGGACGGATGGCCGAGTCAACGCCGGATAATCCACTGAAGATCGCGGTCCTCGGTGCCGGTTCCTGGGGCACCGCGCTGGCGGCACTGATGGCCCGTCACGGGCACGCGGTCACCCTGTGGGGCCGCGATCCCGTGGTGTCCGCCGCCATCGACCGGCAGCACGAGAACACCCGCTATCTGCCGGGCATTCCACTGCCGGAGACCCTGCGCGCCACCACCGACCTGGCCGCGTCGCTCGCCGACGCGGACCAGGTACTGGTCGTGGTGCCTTCCCATGCCTTCACCGAGACCCTGAAGCTGGTTGCTCCGTTGCGCCCGGCGCGTGCCGGCGTGGCCTGGGCCACCAAGGGTTTCGAAACCGGCTCCGGCCGTTTCCTGCATGAAGTGGCCGAGGACATCCTGGGCCCGGACGTGCCGTTGGCGGTGGTGACGGGTCCCTCGTTCGCCAAGGAAGTCGCGCTGGGCCTGCCCACGGCGGTGACCGTGCACGGTGCCGATCCGGTGTTTGCCCAGGCCGTCGCCGACGTGATGCACGGTCCTGCATTCCGCGCCTATACCGGCGACGACATGGTCGGCGCCGAGCTTGGCGGTGCAATGAAGAACGTGCTGGCGGTCGCCACCGGCGTGGCCGACGGCATGCAGCTGGGCCTGAATGCCCGCGCCGGCCTGATCACCCGCGGCCTCAACGAAATGCTGCGCCTGTCCGCCGTGATCGGTGCCAAGCCGGAAACACTGATGGGCTTGGCGGGGCTGGGCGACCTGGTACTGACCTGTACCGGCGATCTCTCGCGCAACCGTCGCCTGGGCCTGGCGCTCGGGCGTGGACAGAGCTTGAACGATGCGGTCCGCGAAATCGGCCAGGTGGTCGAATCCGTGCAGACCGCCGATGAAGTCATGCGCCAGGCGGAGCGGCACGGCATCGACCTGCCGATCTCCAGCGCCGTGCGTTCGGTGCTGCACGGGGACCTGACGCCCGCCGCAGGCCTGCAGCAGCTGCTGGCGCGCGAACAGAAGCCGGAATACCCCGAGACGCTGTTCCGCTAGTCGCGGCAGTGGCCATTGAACATGCGATGAAAGAGCCCGGCCACGCGCCGGGCTTTTTCATGTGCGTCCGGGCAAAGAAAAGCCCGGCGCAAGGCCGGGCTTTGGGTGCGACGCGGGGAGAGAGGGGACGCGTCGCGGGGGAACGTGTTGCCGATTACCAGGTGAAGCGCGGACCGACGAACCACTGGGTGTCGTTGTCGGCGAACTTCACGTCACCGCTCAAACCCCAGTTCTGGTTGAACTTCACCTGCGCGCCCAGTCGGCCGTAGAAGTCGCCGTCGAAGTCGCTGCCGTCTTCGTAGCCGACGGTGGCATAGCCTTCGAACTTCGGCGCGATGGCGCCGCGCACGCCGACTTCGGCGCTGTAGCCGTTGAAGTCATCCACCGGCGTCTCGTAGCGCTCGTAGGCCACGCGGGTGATCAGGTCGGCACGCTGGCTGATCTCGTGGTTGTAACCCACGCCCAGGCGCCAGTTGTCGATATCGAAGTTGGTGTTGTCGATTTCCTGCGTGGTGTAGTCGCCGAAGATGCTGAAGTTCGGCGCGATGGCGACCGAACCCTTCACACCCCAACCATCGGCATCGGGCAGCCCGTCGCTCAGGTTGGAAGCGACATAACCGCCTTCCACGTAGTTGTAGGAAACGCCCTCGGCCGCGGAAGCGGCGAACGGCAGGGCGGCCAGCAGGGTCAGGGCAAGCAAGGACTTCTTCATAGGAACAGGGGCCTCTTCTTCTCTTGTTGTTTTGTGGTGCGGACGCCGCAAGCGCGACGACCGGCCGATGAAGTATCCGTTTCAGATCACAACAAGCCCTGAATACCAAACTGACCAGTACATGAATTCACCGGAGGTCCCGGGAACTTTGCGCAGTAGACATCGACGCGTGCGTGTGCGCTTGCGGATCCGTGTCCGCTTTCAGTCACGCGCGGCGATGTGCCCAACAACGGACGGAATCCGCAAGACGTCATGCATCACGGCGTCTCTGACCAGGGAACTGCACTCGAGGGCACTCGATGATGGAAGACAGCAGGCAATCGCGCGTGGACATTCCCACGACGCAAGACAATGGCGTGCAATCGCCCCCGCATTTGACGACACGGCTGGACGACGCGCGTTGGCGCCTGATCGTGGAACACCTGCCACCGCTGATACGCGCGCGTGCCATCAATGGCGGGCGCACGCGCGGCTTTCTCGAAGCGGTGATGTGGGTCGCCACGACGCAGCAGCCCTGGGCCAGGCTGCCCAAGGACTGCGGTGCGTGGCACAGCATCTACGTGCGCTTCACGCGTTGGGCACAGGACGGCGTCTGGGACCAGATCATCACGTCCCTGCAGGCGCAGGGCGACGTGGCCGAACCGCTGCGCCGGTTGGTCACGGCCTATCTGCGCGCGAGCCATCCGCATCGGCATCGTCCCTTCGTGCAACCACCGAACGGCGCCGTTACCGACTGATCGCCCCACGGATGACCGCGTTCCCGGTCATCTGGCGGCCCGTGCCGCCGCGGCCATCATCACGAACCGCCCTTCGGAGTGCCGCCACGTTGATCGACGACTTCCGAATCAAGCTGGATGACAACGCGGTTCACCCGCTGGTTTTCAGGAAGCGTCGCGCCGCCGCATCAGGTAGATCACGGCTCCCAGCAGCAGCGCACACGCACCTGCGATCAGGTTGTTGAGCGTCGCACTGGCCAGCAGTCCTATCGACAGCACCAAGGCACCCAGTGGAATGAGCGGGCCGCCAGGCAGCTTCAACGCATCCTCCCGATGACCATGGCGCTTGCGCAGCACGAGGACCGCCAGGGTGGTGCCGATGTATGCGCACAGGCGTGCGACCACGCTCAGCATCGCCAGCTGCACGAAAGAGCCGGACAGTGCGAGCAACAGCGCCAGCGTGCCCTGGGTGACGATGGCCCACGCCGGGGTGCGGAAGCGCGGGTGGATGCGCGCCAGCACGCGCGGGCCGAACCCGTCCTGCGCCAGCGAATACAGCACGCGCGGACCGAACAACATGGTGTTGCTGTTGGTGCCCAGGATGGAGATCGTCGCGCCGACGGTCAGGATCAGCGCGAGGGTTTCGCCGCTGAAACGCGAAGCCGCATCGGCCAGCGGGGTGGCGGATTGCGCGAGGCCGGGCAATGTACCCTGCGCCACCAGCTGCACGGCGGCGTAGACCAGGGTGACGACCGCGATCATGGTCAGCAGCGCGAAGGGAACGTCGCGGCGCGGATTCTTGAATTCACCGGCCGCGGCGGGGATGTTCTCGAAACCGGCATAAGCGAACAGCAGCAGCAAGGCCGCTTCGCCCAGCTTGTCCACGCGGGGCGGCTCGCCCGCCACCAGGGCGGCAGGGTCGATGTAGAAGGCGCCGATGGCGATGAACAGCAGCAACGGCACCAGCTTGCCGATCACCAGCGCGATGCCCGTGCGCGCAGCCGACTTGATGCCGATGACATTGATCAGCGTCAGCAGGCCCAGTGAACCGACGACGATCGCCAGGCGTCCGCCGCCACCGGACGCCGCAGGCCAGAATCGCGCCACCGCATCGGCCAGCCCGTTGCTGAGTGCGGCGGCGGACGCGATGCGCGTCAGCCAGACCATCCAGCCGATCTCGAAGCCCACGAACGGCCCGAACGCCTCGCGCGCATACAGGTAACTGCCGCCTGGCTGGTCGAAGTAGCTCGCGGCCTGCGCATAGCACAGCACCAGCAGCGCCACCGCCAGCCCGGCCAGCAGCACCGCCCACAGGCTGGCAGGGCCGAGCAGCAGTGCCGTCGCGGCCGGCAACAGGTAGATGCCACTGCCGATCACGTCATTGATCGCAAGCCCGACGATCTGCCAACGGCTGACGGCACGGACCATCTGGCCGCCACTGGCGTTGGCATCAGGAACCGTCGTATCGCTCATCGTGCTTTCCCCTCGATCGTGGGCAGCCGCCATGATGTGCGCAGCCGTTGATACTCGGCTTCGGGCAACAGGACGAAGACGGGGCGTGCGTCCTGGCGCAGCCAGGCCAACAGATGTTGCATGTGCGGCCCCGCCATCGCGGTGCAGCCGGCGGTGGGTTCACCCGGCTTGCGCCACAGGTGGGCGAAGATGCAGCTGCCGCCTCGGGGCGTGTTGCCGGGGTTGTGCCGGATGACGAAACCTTCCCGGTAGCGCACATCGCCATTGCCATGCAGGTCCAGTCGCATCGGTTCGGTGGAACCCTCGACGGCGGCCTCACCGACTTCGCGGGCATCGACGATCTGGTTGTACAGCGGCGAGGCAACCACGTCGATGCAATAGCTGCTGACCTGCATGGCCTGGTAGGTCAAACCGGTCTCGGTGGTGGGCGCATAGCCGAACGCCTGGGCGATCTCGAACGCACCTGCTGGGCTGCGTCCGTCGCCCTCCACCTTCTGCGGTCCGTCGGCCTGCGCCGGGTGCAGGCCGGTGCCCCAGGCCGACCCCGAGCGCCCCAGGCTGACATCGATCGCCGGCTGTGCCGCTGTCCACCTCGAACCACCGTCCACACGCTCGAACGTGTGCAGCCTCCCCTGCGTGCTGTCCCAGCCGTCGCTCGTCACCAGCACCAGCTGCGTGGTCTCGTCGGGAATCGGCACGGACATGTTCGCGGCGAACGCCGTCGACGCCGCCCACAAGACCAGGGGGAACGCCACGGCGCGTGCCACGCGTTGCGACATCGTCGGCGGGAGGGATTCAATGGGTCGGCGCACGGCGTTCCTCGATGGTGGGTGGCAGCGGCGCGCCTGCGCACCGCGGGTGCAGCTCAGGAATGGATCATGTGCTGCATGCGCTCGAGATTGAGATCGAACTGCTCGCGCCGGCCCGTGCTGCGATGGCAGAGCAGCACGAACACCAGATCAAGCAGCGTCTGCAGCGCGGCGCGGTATAGCACCTGCTCCACATGCGGCCGCGCATCGTGCGCGGACACCAGCAGCGTGGCATCGGCGTGCGCGCGCAGCGGGTTGGCGGTATGCCGGGTCACCGAGACCACCCGGCCACGGAAATCCTGGAACTGCCGGCTGATCTGCGACAGCTGCGGCAGCGTGCCGTGCTCGGAGAACACGAGCAGCACGTCGTCCGCCTGCACGGCGGACATGCCGGCCATCATCAGCACCGGGTCCGCATGATGCACCGTCACCATGCCGAGCAGCGACAGCTTGAGCGCGAACTCGCGCGCATACAGGGCGTCCTCGCCCAGGCCGCAGACGTAGACCTTGCCGGCCCTGTCCAGCCGGTCGGCGATGCCTTCGAGCGATTCGCGCGGATTGATCAGGCGCGTCTCTTCGTCCGCCTCGGCCTTGCTGCGGCGGAGCTGTTCCGAGAGCTGGGCGAAATCGTCCTGCGCCACCGGTGCCACCGGTGCCGCGTCCTCGGCCACGCCGTTGCGGGCAACCGCGGCGCCCACCGAATACTTCAGGTCCGGGTAGCCCTTGAAGCCGAACTTCTGCGCGAACTTGACCACGCTGGACTGGCTGATGCCCAGTGCGTTGGCGAGCTGCTGCGACGAGTAGTCGCGCAGCAGGTGCGAATTCTCCAGGATGAAATCCGCGATGCGGCGTTCGATGGCCGACATCTGGTCGCGTTCGGATCGGATTTTCACCAGGGGCGGCATCGGGATGACTTTACCTCAGCCGGGGATCAGTTCCAGCCCGCGGATCTCGCGGATGCCCAGGCCGGGGGCATCGGTGATGGAAATCTCCGATTCGTTGAACACCACCCCGCCCTCGACCGGGTTGAACTGGCACAGCGAAGGGCCGTCCAGGTCCACTTTGGTGATGACGTTGGCCTTGGCCACCGCCACGTGCACGGCCGCGGCCACGCTGATGCTGGTCTCGATCATGCAGCCGATCATGCAATCGACGCCGTAGACGGACGCAATGTCGGCGATGCGGATGGCGTTGGAGATGCCGCCGGTCTTCATCAGCTTGATGTTGATGATGTCGGCTGCGCGCATCCTGATCAGGTCGATGACCTCGGCCGGGCCGAAGACGCTTTCATCCGCCATCACCGGCGTGTGCACCCGGTCGGTGACGTACTTCAGGCCTTCGATGTCGCGCGCCTTGACCGGTTGCTCCAGCAGTTCCAGCACCACGCCGGCTTCCTCGAGGTGCTGCATGGCGAACACGGCCTGCTTGGCGGTCCATCCCTGGTTGGCATCCAGGCGCAGCAGCGCACGGCCTTCGACGGCGGAATAGATCGCCTTCACCCGCTCGATGTCCAGCCCGATGTCCTTGCCGACCTTGATCTTCAGCGACTCGAAACCGCGCTCCACCGCGCTGATCGAATCCGCCACCATCTTGTCGATGTAGTCCACGCTGATGGTGATGTCGGTGGTGATGACGGGGTCGCCGCCGCCCAGCATCTTGTACAGCGGCGCATCGTACAGCTGGCCGAACAGGTCGTAGACGGCGATCTCGACCGCCGCCTTCGCGCTGGTGTTGCGCTCCAGCGCGGTCTGGATGAGTTGCGTGATGTGGTTGAGGTTGGCGATTTCCTGGCCGACCAGCCGCGGGCGGATGAACCGGCTGATCGCTTCGATGATGGAGCCGTGCGTGTCGCCGGTGATCACCGCGGTGGCCGGGGCCTCGCCGTAGCCGACATGGCCGGTATCGGTGTGCACGAGCACCACGATGTCCTCCACCGTGTCGACGGTGCGCAACGCGGTCTTGAACGGTGTCTTCAGCGGCACGCGCAGCATGCCGAAGCGGATGTCGGTGATCTTCATAAGGTCCTTAGGGACGGATTCTCTGGATGCTGGTGATGCGGTCGATGGTGGGCTGCTCGCTGTTGAACATCAGCGGCTCCAGCGGCGTCACCGCGACCGAATTGAGGCGCGCGCGCACCAGCTTGCCCCCGGCATCGCGGTAGGTGATGCCGGTGGTGTCGTGGATCATGTAGGTGGTGCCGTTCTCCTGGCCGATCACCATCATCACGTGGCCGGGGATGTACACCAGGTCGCCGACCTGCAGCGTGCGGAGCACGGCCATGCGCTGTTCACGGGTGTCCTCCGGATTGAAGGCGATGCGGTTCAGCGCCGGGCTGACCGCCTGGTCGCTGGTGTTGCGCGGCAGGGTGACGCCGAAGCTGCGATAGACCTCGGAGACGAAACCGCTGCAGTCGCGCGTGTTGTAGCTGTGGCCCCAGCCGTAACGTTCGCCGAGGAACTTGAAGCTCTGCCGCAGCAGCTGCGTCGGCGTCAGCGGCAGGTAATCGGTGGCCACGTCCGCGGTGCGGGGCAACAGCGCGGGCAACAAGGCGAGGGTGCCGTCCTCGCGTCGTACCGGCAGCTCGATGACGTACGAGGTATAGGGATGCTGGCCGTTGACGGGCGCGTCCGCCGGCCAGTCGGCCAGCAGCGGCACGCGCACGCCCATGTCCAGCTGCAGTTGCGACAGGCCCGGCTCTTCCGGGTTGTAGACGGTGCGCGCGGTGGCGCCGGTGACGACCAGCGAAGGCGACTTGCTGCCATACGCGAGCACGGTGTCGCGGTTGCCTTCGGCGATGGCGCTGGCTTCGATCCACGCCGCATACAGCGGACTGATCACGAACCGCCACTGCCCGTCGGCGCTGGCATGCAGCACGGCGACCGGCGTGCCGGGGAACAGCGCGCTTTCCTGGAAGCGGTCGATGTCCGTGTCGCCGGCTGTACTGAACACGCGCAGCCGGGTCGGGAAGGTGCGCAGGTCGGCGCGGTGGACGACCAGCCCGAAGCGGGGAGTGACCTGGTCCGGGATGGCAGCGATCGCCGCGTTGTCGATGATCGTGGCCAGCGCCGCCGCTGTCACCGCGGTGCCTTTCACGTCGTAGAGCGTGCGGGTCGGCGGAGACGACAGCTTGCCCACCTGCGCACGCACCTGCTCGCCGGCCAGCGTGGCCGGCAGCGCCGCGACGTCGTGCACCGAACGGTCGCTGGCCTGCAGCCGCTGGTTCTGCGCGGCGATGGCGGCGTCATCCAGGATGACGCGGTCCGGTGCAGGCTGCCGGCCGATCCAGTAGTCCGGCTGGAGGTGGCGGTCTTCCACGCCGATGACCGCATGCGGCGGCACCGACGGTGCCGGCGTCCGCGCGGCGGCATGGCTGGCGACCCCGGCCAGCAGTGCCAGCAGCAGCGCGGTCAGGCGGACGGGAAGCGCCCGCGGGCGTCCACTGCATTCACTCATTTCAGCCTCCCCTTGCGGGATTCCGTGCCCCTGGCATCCGTATGCCAGAACAGATCCCGGTCCCGCCAAGAATATTTACTTCTTATCATGCAAGAATCAAGAATAAATTATTGACCAGTGATTCCGGCCGTGTTACACCAACATGACGGGGCGACTGGGGGTGGTTTGACGTGCAAGCCGACACGGGCCAGCACAGGTGGGCATCGAAGCGTGGGGACCTTGGTCCGCGCGCGCTGCCCCGCTGGCTGGGCCGGACGATGCTTTCGATGGTACTCCTGATGCCCGTCCTGACGACCGCCACCCCGACGACCGACCCGCTGCTGGACCGCGTCATCGCCCAGGTCGACCAGGGCCGTTTCGCCGACGCCCGGCAGGCCATTGCCGAGGCGTTGCGCCAGCCCGCGCTGGATCCTGCGGTGCGCCAGGCGCTGGTCTTCGAACAGGAACGCATGCGCCGCATCCGGCTGGACTTCGGCCTGGACGAGGCACAGGTGCGCGAACGCATCCGCACGCAGGTCCCCGACCTGAGCGATGACGAATTCCGGCGCTGGGACGCCGCCGGCCTGATCGAGCGCATGACCATCGATGGCGAGAAGCGCTACTTCAACCGTTCGGCGTCCAACCTGTTCCGGCTGAGCCCGGAAGCCGCCGCGCGCCGGGCGCCGCCGGTCAAACCCTTCGCGGAGGGCCCGTTCGAAAGCCTGCACCCGCATCACCGCGAGATCGTCGCGGCGTCGCGCGCGCAGCACGCCACCAGCGTCGCACCGCGGCGCCTGCAGGTGACGCAGTCGCTGGTGGTGGAGGCCGACGCGGTTCCGGCCGGCGAAACCGTGCGTGCGTGGATCCCGTACCCGCGCGCGATCGCGGGGCAGCAGGAAGACATCGTGCTGGTCGCCAGCCAGCCGACAGGCGCCCGCCTCGCGCCGGAAACCGCGCTGCAGCGCACCGCCTATCTCGAGAAACCCGCGCGTGCGGGTGAGCCCACCGCGTTCTCGGTGACCTACGAGATGACCGTCTACGCGCGTCATTTCGACATCGACCCGGAAAAGGTGGTGCCGGCCATCATCACCCCGGAGCTGGCGCCTTTCGTGGCCGAACGTGCACCGCATGTCGTCTACACCGACGCGCTGCGCAGGTTCAACGCCCAGGTGGTGGGCGGGGAGACGCATCCGTATCGCATCGCGCAGAAGCTGTTCGCGGCGGTGGACCGCATCCCCTGGGCGGGGGCGCGCGAGTATTCGACCCTCTCCAACATCAGCGACTACGCGCTGCACGCCGGGCATGCCGACTGCGGCCAGCAGACCCTGCTGCTGATGACCCTGCTGCGCATGAACGGCATTCCCGCGCGCTGGCAGTCGGGGTGGGTGTACTCCGATGAGGCCGTCGGCTACGACAACATGCACGACTGGGGTTGGCTGTACCTGGCCCCGTACGGCTGGGTGCCGATGGACGTCACGACCGGCCAGCTCGCTTCCGACGATCCGGCGCTGAAGTGGTTCTACCTCGGCGGCCTGGATGCGTACCGGATCGCCTTCAACGACGACTATTCGCGTGAATTCGTGCCCGCCAAGCAGCATGTCCGTTCCGAAACGGTGGACCTGCAACGCGGTGAAGCGGAGTGGAGCGGGGGCAACCTCTACTTTGACCAATGGGACTACAGCTTCGACTGGAAGATGCTGCCGATGAAGAGCAGCGACTGAACACCGGGCGGGAATCAACCAACACCTTCAGCAGGAGAGAGCGGGGATGAACGGTAGAGTTTTACGGAAAGCGGCGCTGTGCATGGCGCTGGGTGCGTGCCTGGGTTCGATGGCGCCGCTGGCCATGGCGCAGAGCGCCACCGGTGCGGTGGCGGGTCGCGCCAGCGCGGGCGACCAGATCATGGTCGTCAACAAGGCCACGGGCGCCAGCCGTACGGCGACGGTCGGTGCGGATGGCGTCTATCGCCTGACCCAGCTGCCGGTCGGTGACTACGAGCTGCGGGTGGTGCGGGGTGGGCAGCCGGTAGGCCAGAGCGTCACCGTCAACGTGGCGCTGGGCGGCACCACGGCGGTGAACCTTGGTGCCGAGGGCAACCTGGTCAATCTGGATGCGGTGGAAGTGGTGGGTTCGCGCGTCGTCAATCGCGTGGACGTGTACTCCACCGAAGTGGCCACCAACATCAACCGCGAGGAGATCGCGCGCCTGCCGATCGACCAGAGCCTGACCTCGGTCGCCCTGGTCGCGCCGGGCGTGGTCGGCGGCAACTCGTCGTTCGGTGGCATTTCGTTCGGCGGCTCGTCGGTCGCCGAGAACTCGGTCTTCATCAACGGACTGAACGTCACCGACTTCTACCGGCGCCAGAGCTTTTCCACCGCGCCGTTCGACTTCTTCCAGGAGTTCCAGGTCAAGACCGGTGGATACTCGGTGGAGTTCGGGCGTGCCACCGGCGGTGTCATCAACGCGGTCACACGCCGTGGCAGCAACGAGCTCGATGGAGGCGTGACTTTCACCTTCGAACCCTCGGCGTGGGAGTCCAGCGCCGACGATCATGAATTCACCGATGTGAGCGCCACGGGTGTCCCCTCGCCGGTCTACTATCGCGCCAGCCGCGACCGGTCCAGCTTCACGAAGGCCAATGTCTGGGCCTCCGGCGCGCTGGTACAGGACCGGTTGTTCCTGTTCGCCATGTATGAGCAACGCGAGACTGACGCCCGTTACACGAGCACCAATGGCGCGATCTGGAACACGGCCGAGAATGGCGACGGCTTCTGGGGCGCCAAGCTCGACTGGAACATCACCGACAACCACATGCTGGAGTTGCTGGCGTTCTCCGACGAAACGGAAACGCTCTCTGATGCGTATTCGTACAACTGGAACGATGCGGTCATCAACAGCTACATCGGCGGCAACACCGTCGAGGGCGGAGGAAACAGCGGCTCGCTTACCTACACGGGCCACTTCGGTGAGAACTTCACCGCCAAGGCCATGTACGGCATCAACGAGAGCAAGGCGATCACTTTCTCGTCCGCCGATCCGCTGTGCTCGCAGGTCATCATCGATTCCAGCTACAACGCGACCTACAACGCGATGGGGCGCCCCGCGGTGAGTTGCCATCCGAGCACCAGTTCGTCGGTCGTGGACCACAATGACGAACGCAAGGTCGGCCGCCTGGACTTCGAATGGACGCTCGGTGACCACCTGCTGCGCTTCGGCGTGGACAGTGAAGAGATGACCACCGACCGCACGACCTTCTATCCGGGTCCCGAGGGAACGCGTTACACCGTGTACTCGCGCGCCCCGGGCTCACCACTGGACAACGGGGCGACGGTGCCTGCCGGCGTCAATGCCATCGTCATGGGTCGCAGGCGCGCCGACGGCGGCACGTTCGAAACCACCGCGAACGCCTTGTACGTGGAAGACACCTGGAACATCACGCCCAGCCTGATGCTGAACCTGGGCCTGCGCGTGGACGCATTCGAGAACAAGACCGCCGCCGGTGGCAGCTTCATCAAGATGGACGACCTGGTGTCGCCGCGCGTGGGCTTTTCCTGGGACATGAAGGATGATGGCAGGATGAAGCTGTTCGGCAATGCCGGCCGCTACTACCTGCCCGTCACCAACAACATCAACTACACCTTCGCCGGTGGCCTCACCGACGAGTACACGTACTGGGCACTGGGCGGCTGGACGCCTGCCACCAACCCGGTGACCGGCGCGTCGTACATGGCACCGGTGCTGGGCGCCCAGATCGGCCCGGTGGACGACGACATGAACATCACCGTCGGCGACCTGCGCCAGAGCGTGGACCGCGACCTGGATGCGGTGTACCAGGACGAGTTCATCCTCGGCTTCCAGGGCATGCTCAGCCAGACGTGGTCGTGGGGCATCAACGGCACCTACCGCAAGATGGAGAACGCGCTGGACGACGTGCGCATCAACGCCCTGTGCGGCGTACGCCACGGCACCCTGTTCCCGATCGCCAACCCCGGTGAGGACCTGACCTTGTGGGGCACCACCGCGATGGGCTGCGCCCAGGACGGCTGGGTCACCATCGACACCTCCAAGGAAGGCTACATCACGGTCGGCAGCAACCGAATCATCGGTTACAAGGAGCCGCGCCGTACGTACAAGGCGGTGGAACTTCAGATCGACCGTGCGTGGGACGACAAGTGGGCGTTCAATGCGTCGTACCTCTGGTCGAAGCTGGAAGGCAACCACGAAGGCCCGGTCAATTCCGACACCAACTACGGCGACACCGGCATGGTCCAGCACTGGGATCATCCGGCCATCAACGAGCGTTACGGCGTCCTGTTCAACGACCACGAGCACCAGATCAAGCTGCGCGGCAGCTACAAGCTCAACGAGATGTGGACGTTCGGCGGCACCTTCACCGCCCTCTCCGGCGCGCCGATCACCGCACATGGCGTGACCTGGCCGGATGAGAACTTCGCGGTGGGCAGTTTCACCAGCGAGGGCAGCGGCGGCGGCAGCGGCTGGATCTGCGTGTCCAACTGTTCCGGTGTCTGGAACCAGCGCGTGCACGAGTACACCGAACGCGGCGCGTTCGGCCGCATGCCATGGACCTACAACCTGGGCACCAGTGTCACCTGGACCCTGCCGGTGGAAGGCATCGACCTGAAGGCCCGTTTCTCGATCTACAACCTGCTCAACGACCAGGAAGTCATCAACGTGCGGCAACGCTACGAAAGAGGCCCCGGCGACTACAGGACCACCTTCGGCACCGGTACCCGCTGGCAGTCGCCGCGTTATGCGCAACTGGTCGTGAGCTGGAACTTCTGAGTACCTGCTCCTTGCCTGCCCGTGCCGGCAAGGGGCGCCGCTTGCCCCTCCATGGATTTCCCTCCGGCCCGCCCCTGGTGGCGGGCCTTTCTTTTGAATGCATCCCGCAGAAACCGCACGTGCCCGGCGCGGCGACGTGTCCGCAACCTTCATTCGTGGTATCCCTCTCTCCGTCGTTATCCAAGGAGGTCGCATGTCCACACTGCTGCCTGCAACACGCTGGCGCCGTACCGTTCGCGAGGTGTCGCGCGTCGCCGCGGTGCTGGCCATCGTGCTGCTCACGGCGTGTGCCCACACCGGAAAACGCAATCCGCTGGCCACCTGGGTGCCGTCGGACAATTTCAATGAACGCGGCGCCATCCTGATCGTCCTGCATTTCACCGACCAGGAATCCGTGCAGCAGTCACTGGATACCCTGCGCGGCCGCAACAGCGGCGGCCGCGTGAGTTCGCACTACCTGATCGGCAAGGACGGCCATCGTTACCAGCTGGTTTCCGACGACAAGCGCGCCTGGCATGCCGGCGCGGGAAGCTGGGGCAGGATCACCGACGTCAACGCCGCGTCCATCGGCATCGAGATCGACAACGACGGCCACACGCCGTTTCCCGACGCGCAGATCGACAGCCTGATCGTGCTGTTGCGTGACCTCACCGAACGCCTCGACATTCCACCCTCGCAGATCATCGGCCATTCGGATCTCGCACCGGCGCGCAAGGTCGATCCGGGCCCGTTGTTCCCCTGGAAGCGATTGGCCGACGCCGGTTTCGGCATCTGGCCTGCCGCGGATGCCGGCGAACCCCCTGCGGGCTTTGATCCCTGGATGGCCCTGCAGGCGATCGGCTATCCGCTCAAGGACAGGCCGGCGGCCGTGCGCGCGTTCCATCACCGCTTTCGCGGCATCGATACGCACGAACTGGACGCGGAGGATCTGCGCATCCTGCATGCATTGACGCGCACTTCGAATGTGAGTTCGACATCGCCCCTCCGTGCCGACGACGTCAAACAGGATGCTCGGTGAAGAATAATCCGGTCAGTCGATGAGAGTGTGCGGAATAGTTTATTGACTGCCCTGGAGTGCCGTGCTACATCGAATCACAGGGGTGTTGCATGACGGGTGATGCGCGGCTGCGCGGGTGAAGACCGGTGCGGTTTCCGCAGGGACAGGCGGAGTGGATGCAGAAGGTCACGTCGTGCCGGGGATGCATGCATCCGCCCGGAGGATGGCGTGGTGGGTGCGGTGACAGCGTGCGCCGGCAGCGTGAAGCCGGTGGCTGGTACCAACCGCGGGATACAGGGTTCGTTTCCCATCATGACTGTCGCGTGTCGCCATGCTCTTTCATCGAGGAGGTCTCGCATGCCCGTTCGACGTCGTTCCCCCCAGGCCGCCCATCTTGCCGCCGCCATCGTGCTGGGCCTGGCCACGCCGGGCATCGCATCCGCCCAGGCCGATGCACCCGCCGCGCTGACGCCGGCGAACGAATCCGTCTCGCGCACGCTGGACACCGTCTCGGTCACCGGCTCACGCATCAAGCGCACGGACATCGAGACGCAGCTGCCGATCACCGTGTTCAAGAAGGAGCAGATCGACGCGCTGGGCATCACGTCGGCAGAACAGCTGCTGATGCACATGAACATCGCCGGCAATTCGTCCGACAACCTCGCCAGCAACGGCGGCATCGTGTCGGAGGAACAGCGCGGCAACAACGGCGTGTCCGGCGCGAACCTGCGTGGCCAGGGCGCCGATGCCACGCTGGTGCTGCTGAACGGCCGTCGCGTCGCCACGCACGGCCTGAAAGGGCGCGCGGTGGACCTGAACTCCATTCCGTTCGCGGCCATCGATCGCGTCGAGGTACTGCGTGACGGCGCATCGGCCGTCTACGGTACGGACGCCATCGGTGGCGTGATCAACTTCATCACCAAGACCGACTACACCGGCGTGGAAGCCTCGGCCTTCGCCGATGTCACCGAAGCCGGCGGCGGCAACATCTACCGCGCCAACCTGCTGGCCGGCTGGGGTGACCTGGATGTGGACCGGTGGAATGTCTTCGGTACCGTGACGTTCAAGAAGAACGAGGTGCTGCGGGGCACCGACCGCGATTTCTCCAACACCTTCCAGGCCAGCCGCGGGCTGTCGCCGGATACGCGCGGCACGCCATTCGCCACGGTCTTCAGCCTGGGCACGACGGGCGTGGGTGCGAGCAGCCTGATCCGCAACGGCCTGGTCGACCCGGCCGATCCGCCCAGTGCCACGCCGTTGCGGCAGACCGGCATCAACATCCTCGACCTGCCCGGCGGTGCCGGCTGCGAGAACGGCGGCGACATGATGGGGCCGTACGACCATCGCCTGTGGAACGTGCCGGCATCACGGTTCGCGTGCGCCTGGGATTACCCGGCCGCGGCGATCATCCAGCAGCCGCAGGAAAGCGTGGACTTCATCGGCCGTGCGACGTTCAGGATCGCCGACAACCACCGCGTGTTCGTCGAGTTCATGGGCTCCGAGGTCGATGTCGAAAAGACCTTCGAACCCAACCAGATCTCCTCCAGCACGTCCACCGCGACCACCGCGCTGGGCCCCAGCACCTGGTATCCGCTCAACGCGGTGACGCAGGGCACCTACGACATGGTCTACAACGCTCTGGCCGGCTACTTCGGCGCGGGCAACCTGAACTATGGCGCGCCCATTGCCTACCGGTGGCGCTGCATCGCGTGCGGTCCGCGACGGATCGAGACGAACACCACCTCGTACCGGTTGCTGACCGCATTCGAAGGCGCGCTCGGCACCTGGGACTACAACGTGGGCCTGTCGCGGGCATCCAGCAAATCCGATTCCACCCTGCGCGGCGGTTTCCATTACACCGATGCCCTGCGCACGGCACTGGGAAGCGGGCTGATCAATCCCTTCCTGATGCCTGGCCAGAGCCAGAGCCCGGAGGCCATGGCCGCGCTGGAAGCGGCGTCGGCCACCGGCGTGATGCTGTACGGCGGAGAATCGATCATGACCCAGATCGATGCCACGTTCTCCGGCAGCCTGGGTTTCTCGCTGCCGGGTGGCGAGGTGCTGGCCGCGACCGGCTTCGACCTGCGGCGCGAGGAGTTCAAGTTCGACGGAGACTCGCGCGTGGACAAGCGGCCCATCTTCAATGCGCCGTTCGACGAATCCAACATCCTGCAGGACGTCAGCCGCGACATCAAAGCCGTGTTCGCGGAAGTCTACCTGCCCATCCTCGACAACCTGGACGTCACGCTGGCCGGTCGCTACGACGAATACGACGGCTTCGGCAGCACCACCAATCCCAAGGTGTCCTTCAGCTACCAGCCGATCGAGGCATTGCTGTTCCGCGGCGCGTACAGCACGGGTTTCAAGGTGCCTTCGTTCAACCAGCTGTTCAACGGCGTGACCGAGACGCAGTACACCGGCCTGGACCTGGCGGACCCCGCCACCTGTCCCAGCGGCGTCGCGAATGCCGCCGTGCCGGGCTGCGAGGCGATCCGCCCGGTGATCCTGACCGGCGGCAAGGAAGACCTGGAGCCGGAAGAATCCAGGCAGAAGAGCCTGGGTGTGGTGATCGCGCCGGTGGACTGGTTCAACGTCAGCCTCGACTGGTGGGAAATCGAGCGCGAGAACACCATCCGCTCGGCGCCGCAGGAGGTGCTGGTCCAGTACTACGACGTGTTCACCGCCAACTGGATCCGCGACGCCAGTGGCGAAGTGGTCGCGATCGACCGCCGCTACATCAACTCGGGCGGCAGCCTGATGGAAGGCATCGAGCTGGATGCCAACCTGATGGGTGAACTGGCCGGCGGCAACTGGCGCGTCAACCTCAACGGCAGTTACATCGACACCTTCAAGACCAAGGCACTGGAGACGCTGCCGTACACCGACAACCTGGTGGGCGACTACGTCCGCTACTACAACCTGCCGATCAAGTGGAAGCACACGCTGAGCTTCAGCTGGCAGCGTGGCGACTGGGGCCACAGCCTCACCCAGATCTACCGCGACGGCTACAACGACGAACTGCCGGTCAGCGTGCGCAACGGCAGCTATGTGCCGGAAGACTGGAACCCGTCCGTCTCCAGCTACACCACGTACAACTACAGCGTCAGCTACGCAGGCTTCGACAGGATGAAGCTGACGTTCGGCATCAAGAACCTGCTGGACGAGGATCCGCCGTTCACCGCGCACCAGAATGACTATGCCGCCGGCGCCGGTTGGGAAACCCGCATCGCCGACCCACGTGGCCGTGCCTACAGCCTGCTGATGGAATACAGGTTCCACTGACCCGGCGAAACGCCGCGCATGGGCGGGTGGTCCGGCAGGGCCATCCCTCGCTCGGCCTGTTCGCCCATCCCGCCGACACCACCGATACCGAATGATGACCTCCCACGTCGATACCCCTCCCCACCCGCACAGCGGAAGCAGGACCTCCAGGCGCTCCGTCGCCCAACGCGCGTGCGTGCTGCTGGGCGCGTTGCTGTTCGCTGGCCAGGCGTCGGCCGATGACCTGGCGCCGCGCACCGCGATGGATGCGGCGTTCGAGCAGGCGATGGCGCGCTACCAGTTGCCGGGCCTGGCGGTCGGGGTCGTGCAGGACGGGCGCGTGGTGTATTCGCGCACCGCGGGCGAACTCGAGGCCGGCACAGGCCAGCCCATCGATGCCGATACGCTGTTCAAGATCGCATCGAACAGCAAGGCCATGACCGCAGGCGTGCTGGCGCGGCTGGTCGATGCCGGCAAGCTGCGCTGGGACGATCCCGTCACCAGGTACCTGCCGGACTTCCGCATGCACGACCCGTGGGTCACGCAGCAGATGCAGGTGCGCGACCTGCTGATCCACAACAGCGGACTGGGCCTGGGCGCCGGTGACCTGATGCTGTGGCCGGAGCCCAACCGCTTCACGCGGAAGGACATCATCGCCGGGCTTGCGCACCTGAAGCCCACGCACAGCTTCCGTTCGCACTATGCCTACGACAACCTGCTGTACGTGGTCGCCGGCGAAGTCGCCGCGGCCGCGGGCGGCGCACCCTACGATGTCCTGATGAAGCGCGAGCTGTTCCAGCCGCTCGGGCTGAAGCGCTGCCAGGTGGGCGAGTGGAATCGCAGGCAGGTCGGCAATGTCGCGCAGCCGCACATGCGGACAGCGCAGGGCAACCGTGTCATCCGTGAAGATGGCGAGGTGATACCCGACATCACCTCGATGGCGGCCGGGGGCATCCGCTGCAGTCTCAATGACATGCTGACGTGGATGACGATGTGGCTGTCGCCCGACGCCACACCGGCCTGGTTGTCGCCGGCGCAGCGCAAGGCAGTCTGGACGCCGCACATGCCGATGCCCGTCAGCGCGCGCATGCGGGCATGGGACAACAGCCACGTCTCTGCCTATGGCTACGGATGGCGCCTGTCCGACGTGAATGGGGTCTGGAAGGTCGCGCATACCGGCACGCTGGCGGGCATGTACTCCTCGGTGATCCTGCTGCCCGACCAGCGCACCGGCATCGTCATCCTGATCAATGGCGAAGGCGGACAGGCGCGTACCGCACTGGGACAGGTATTGACCGATCGCTTCACCGCGCCGGGCAAGCAGACCTCCATCGACCACTACGCGGCCCTGCTGGAGGCGGAGCGCAGCGCGGAACGCACCGCCAATCCCGCCGCGGATACGTCCGCGCGCAGACCTGCACGGCCTGCGGGCCTGCAGGACAGGCTGGGTCGTTACCGTGACCCCTGGTTCGGCGAGGTATCCATCTGCGCCACGGAGGGGCGCGTGCGCTTCGCTTCCGCGCGCTCACCGATGCTCACGGGCACCGTGATGCAGGTGGGCGAGCGCTGGCTGGTGGACTGGGACGAGGACAGCGTGGATGCCGAGCCGTGGCTGCATTTCGCGGCGGAGACCGGCAACGCAGCGACGCTCACGCTGTCGCACGTCGATCCCGACGCCGACTTCAGCTACGACTATGCCGACCTGGCGTTCACCCGAACGCAGGCGTGTGAATGACATGCGGGTCGCGTGGCTGCTGCCGCTGTTGATGGCATGCATGCTGCCGGCATGCGCCACGTCGCCGCCTTCGGTGCGCGTCTCGCCGGCAGCGACCCCGGCGGAGGCCGGACTGGTGGACATGGCGAGCCTGTCCGCCGACATGCGCTTCGACATCCGCTATGCGGGCAGCCACAACTTCGTCGGCGCGCCGGTGACCGGCTACGACGCTCCCAGATGCCTGTTGCTGAAGCCCGTGGCCGAGGCACTCGCGCGCGTCCAGCAGGACGTGCAAGGCGATGGCCTGGCATTGAAGGTATTCGACTGCTACCGGCCCGTGCGGGCGGTCAGGCACTTCGTGCGCTGGGCGCGCGATGCCGCGGACCAGCGGACCAAGGCCGAGTACTACCCCGTGCTGGACAAGTCGACGCTGCTGGACGGCTACATCGCCGAGACCTCAGGCCACAGCCGTGGCGCCACGCTGGATCTGACACTGGTGCGTTGCGAAGGCGATGCCTGCACCGAACTGGACATGGGCACGGCCTTCGATTTCTTCGATCCGCGCGCCAACACCGCGCATGCCGACCTGTCGCCCGAGCAGAAAGCCAATCGCGCGCGTCTGGTTGAAGCGATGGCGCGTCACGGCTTCCACAATTACCCGATGGAATGGTGGCACTTCACCTTCCGGCCGGAACCTTCCCCCCAGACTGCCTACGACGTCCCGATCCAATGACCTCCTCCCCCTCCGCACGGCCGCCGCTCACCACCGATGTCGCGGTGATCGGCAGCGGCATCGTCGGCCTGTCGACGGCCCACCACCTGCTCGACCGCGGGCTGTCCTGCATGCTGATCGATCCGAAAGGACCGGCCGGCGAGACGTCGTTCGGCAACGCGGGTTCGATCTCGGTCGGCAACGTGATGCCGCAGTCGACGCCGGGCATCGTCGTGAAGGCACTGCGCATGCTGGCCAATCCGCTGGCGCCGCTGAAGCTGGACTGGGGCGTCAGCCCTTCCTACGCGAGCTGGCTGTTGCAGTTCCTGGTGCAGGGACGGCTGCAGCACGTGCTGCGGATCATCGACGCATTGAGTGCCATCAACCGCGCGTCGCGCGAGGCCTGGCTCGATCTCGGCGAGCGCATCCAGGCGCAGGACCTGATCGCGCACACCGGGTACCTGCACGTGTACTCCGAACGGGAGACGTTCGCGAAGGGCGAATGGGAGCGCGGCCTGATGCGCGACCGTGGCGTCGCGTTCGACGTGCTGGACGCCGCCCAGTTGCGCGAGCTGGAGCCGGGCATCGGCGAAGGCTTCCAGCGCGCCGTCTTCCAGCGCGAATCGCTGGCGATGCGCGATCCCGGTGCCTTCTGCAGGCGACTGTTCAACCATCTCAGCGCACGCGGCGCCATGCCGCTGACGGCCAGCGTGTCTGCCATCGCGCGTCGCGACGGCGGTTACCGGGTCGACACCGACCACGGTCCGGTGCACGCCGGCCGCGTGGTGGTGGCGGCGGGCGCGTGGAGCAATGCGCTGCTGCAGCCGTTCGGCCTGAAGGTCCCGGTGATCCCGGCACGCGGCTACCACCTGATGTATCCGCAGGCCGAAGCGGTCGTGCGGCGGCCGACGCTGTGGGCCGAGCGCTACATGGTGGTGTCGCCGATGCAGTCCGGCATCCGCATGACCAGCATCAAGGAGCTGACCGCGCTCGGCCGCGATCCGCACTACCACCTGATCCGCCGGCTCGATCCCGAAGCGCGGAAGCTGTTCCCCGGCATCACCGGCCAGCCGGTGTCGGAGTGGGCCGGCAACCGTCCCTGCACGCCGGATTCGCTGCCCATCATCGACCGGGTGCCGGGCGAGGAGATCTTCGTGGCGACCGGCCACGGCCACCTGGGGTTGACCCAGGGGCCGGTGACCGGCCGCCTGCTCGACCAGTTGATGGCGGGTGCGGCAACGGACATTCCGCTGGCGCCGTATGCGCTGGCGCGCTTCGGCTGAGGAATTCGCCGCGGCTCAGGTCGCGGCGTTGTTCGCTTCGCGCAGTTTCTCCGCGCATTCCTCGCAGCAGACTTCGACGGTGCGACCACCAAGGGTCACCTTGATCGCGTTGCCGTCCAGCGGGTAGTCGCAGGCGGCGCAGGTTTGTTCGGACATGACACGCTCCAGTGGGAAGCCCGGGCTTGGGCAGCCACAGGAGACCATGCGTCCCTGTGCGGCGCTGTCGGAATCTTTAGCGGTTTGCGCACGCGCTCAGGAGGCGCGGAACGTGCTGGGCGAGCGGCCGTAAGCCTGGCGGAACGCGGAAGCGAAATGACTGTGGCTGGAGAAGCCGAGATCGTGCGCCAGCGTGGACACATCCGTCGCGGTGGCGAGCAGGTCCAGCGCGCGGGCCAGCCGCAGCTGCAGCTGGTAGCGGTACAGCGGCATGCCTTCGACCTGGCGGAAGACCTGGGTGAGGTAGACCGGCGAGCCGCCGACCTCCTGCGCGATCTCCGCCAGCGTCCAGCGCCGCCCGGGATCGCTTGCGAGCAGCAGCTTGACCCGGTCAACCAGCCGTTGCCGCCCGCGCGTCGCGCCCGGCACATGCGCGGTGCGCGCGCCCAGGCTGCGCGAGGCCAGCGTCAGGGCAAGGCCTTCGGCTTCCAGCGGTTCGCAGCTGCCGCGCCGCAATGCGTGCCCGAGCAGCGCGACCAGCGCCTGCGTGCGCGCATCGATGCGCAGCGCCTGGTGGCGGAAGGCAACCGCTGCGTCCTTGCGTCGCAACGGCGCCGGCGCGAGTTCATCGAGCAGGGCGTCGGCCAGCTGCAGGACCAGGTTGGCGTCGCCGCCTTCGACGGGATGGCTGACCTGGTAGCCCTCGCCGGCATTGAACAGCAGCACGTGGTTGGCATCCGCCACGGCCTGCGCCTGGCCGACATGCCGCAGGTAGGTGCCGCGGTAGGGGAACACCAGATGCGTCGCGCCGACGCATTCCTCATCGCTGCGGTGCCGGCATTCGCCGCGGCAGCACACGTCACGCACCGACACGGTGGCCGTGTCGAGCAACCGCGCGACATCGAACTGCGAAGCGGAGGGCGGGCGCGCCGGGGAGGCCATGGCGCCAGCCTACGCGCAATCACGCACCGCCGGGAAACCCGGCCTGGCGCCAGACTTCGAACACCACCACGGCGACGGTGTTGGAAAGATTGAGGCTGCGGTTGTCGGGGCGCATCGGCAGGCGCAGGCGCTGGTCCGGCGGCAGCGCATCCAGCACGTCCTGGGGCAGGCCGCGGGTTTCCGGGCCGAACAGGAACGCATCGCCCGGCTGGTAGCGGGGCTGGTCATAGCGCTGGGTGCCGCGCGTGCTGAGTGCGAACACGCGGGAAGGACGCACATGCTGCAGGGCCGCTTCGAGGGAAGCGTGGACCTGCAGCGATGCGTACTCGTGGTAGTCCAGGCCGGCGCGCTTGAGCTGCTTGTCTTCCAGGTCGAAACCGAGCGGTTCGATCAGGTGCAGCCGCGCGCCGGTATTCGCGCAGAGGCGGATGGCATTGCCGGTATTCGGGGGAATTTCCGGCTGGTACAGCAGGACGTCGATGTCCAGGGTGTCGGTCATGGCGCGCATTCTACGCGGCGCTGCGTGACCTGCTGGGCGTGTGGTGCGGTGGAACTCCGGCCGCAGCCGGCTTGCGTGTTACGCGTGTTGCGGTTGCCTGCGTATCAACGCGAAGCCAGCTGGCTGGCCAGCACGCCTGCCTGTACGGCGATCTGCTGCATGTCATCGGCCGAGGGACGCACGGTGACCACCGGCATGTCGACGATGCGGACGGCCTGGTTGGCGACGTAGTACGCCATGTCCTGGGCGGACGGCGTCACCGTGATGGTGGCCAGGTCGACGATCTTGGCGTCCTTGTAGGTGTTGTAGTGGGCCAGGTCGGCCGCATCCGGCGTGACGCTGACGGTCGGCAGGGTGACGATGCGGTCGGCAGACGCGGCGTTGCGGTTGTTGTCGGCGTGGGTGGCGGAGATGACCATGGAGCCGGCGCACAGGGCGAACACGGCGGCGGCGGTCAGCGGGAGGAGGTTCTTGGCGTTCATTGTGATGCCTCTGTAGTGACGTTGTGGGGTGGTGTGGTAGTAAGGTAGTACACCTAGACAGAACGGTCAAGCGAAACCTTTCGTTTCGGTGAGTTGATTCAGGATTCAGTCAGGATTGGTCCGGAACGTCTGTTGTGCTTGTTATACGTAGAGCAGGAACCGTGCCAACTTCAAGTTGTTGATCTAATTGATAAAAATGATTCAGTTGCAGTGTCCGGTGTCCGTGTCGGGTGTCCGTCCGGGGTGCGGTCCTGCACGAAGCAAGACGCCATAGGGGCGGATTTGTGACTACGAACACGCCACATCAGTCCACGCCCGGTCATTTCCGGCCTTGCTGGTTTGGATGCCGTTTAGGCGGCAACGGTTGCAAGGCACGGCGTTGCACCGTGCAGTGGGTTCACCAGGGCAGCGGCTGGCCCAGCCAGTCGAGGAAGACGCCACTGTCTTCCGCGCGCAGGTGATCGATCACCTGCAGCAGCCCGGTCACCGAATCCTGGACGGTCACGGCGGCGTTCGCGCCACCCATGTCGGTCTGGACCCAACCGGGATGCAGGGCCACCACCTTGATGCCACGCGGGGCCAGCGCCTGCGACAGCAGCGACGTGGCCATGTTCTGCGCGGCCTTGCCGATGGCATAGCTGGGGGTGCGGAATTCCTGTCGCAGCGCGATGGAGCCGATCTCGGAGGAAAGGTTGGCCACGGTGCCGCCGTCGGCCAGCTGCGCGGCCAGCGCCTGCACCAGCAGGAACGGACCGGCCGCGTTGGTATGGAAGCTCGCATCCAGGTCGGCCGGACTGATCTGGCCGAACCGCTCGCCGCCGCGCAGCACGCCGGCATTGTTGACCAGCAGGTGCAGTGGTTCGTCGTCGGTGACCAGCGGCAGCTCGCGCGCGAGCTCGGCGCGGCTGCGTGCGTCGGTCACGTCCAGCGGCAGCACGTGCAGTCGCCCGGGGTACTCGCCTGCCAGCAGGTTCAGCGCCACCGCCTTCCCCGGCTGGCGGCAGGTGGCGACCACATGGCAGCGGCGCGCGAGCAGCTGGCGGGTGAACTCCAGTCCCAGGCCGCGATTGGCGCCGGTGACGAGGCAATGCTTCCGGTCCATGGTGTCTCCCTGCAGGGTGGCGGGACAACGGAGGGGCCTGGCGGGGCGGGTGCCGCGGACGGCCCGGCATGCCTTGTGGCCTAGTGTAATGACCGGGGGCGGCGGTTAGCATCGGGAGCTCTCCAGGCCTGCATCCCCTTCTACAAGGAGTATTCGATGACTGTTTCCCGCCGGCCCCGTGCCGCCCTGCTCGCCGTCGCCCTGTCCGCCGCCCTAGGCGGTCTGGCCTATTCGCCGGCTCCGTTGCAGGCCAAACCGGCCGCCGGTTCGGACATCGTCATTCCCTACGACGAATTCACCCTGCCCAACGGCCTGCGGGTGATCGTGCACACCGATCGCAAGGCGCCCATCGTCGCGGTCAACGTCTGGTACCACGTGGGCAGCAAGAACGAGACCCCGGGCCGCACCGGCTTCGCGCACCTGTTCGAGCACCTGATGTTCCAGGGCTCGGAGAACCACGACAACGAGTTCTTCGCGCCGTTCGAGCTGGTCGGCGCCACCGACCAGAACGGCACCACCAACCAGGACCGCACCAACTACTTCCAGAACGTGCCGACCACCGCGCTGGACATGGCGCTGTGGATGGAATCCGACCGCATGGGCCACCTGCTGGGCGCCATCGACCAGAAGAGCCTGGACGAACAGCGCGGCGTGGTGCAGAACGAGAAGCGCCAGGGCGAGAACCAGCCCTACGGCCGCCGCATCAACGCGCGGATCTTCGAAGCGCTCTATCCGGCCGGCCATCCCTACAGCTGGCAGACCATCGGCTCGATGGCCGACCTCGATGCCGCCACGCTGGATGACGTGAAGACGTGGTTCAAGAGCTGGTACGGCCCCAACAACGCCGTGCTGGTGCTGGCCGGTGACATCGACGTGGCCACCGCCAAGGAGAAGGTCACCCGCTACTTCGGCGACATCCCGGCCAGCGCCACGCTGGCGGACATGAAGACCAACATCCCCAGGCGCGCCCAAGACACGCGCGAGACCGTGCCGGACCGCGTGCCGCAGGTGCGCATCTACCGCGCCTGGCCGGTGGCCGAGCTCGGCAGCAAGGACGCCACCCTGCTGGACATGTACGCCCAGGTGCTGGGCGGCAGCGCGTCCTCGCGCCTGGACAGCCGGCTTGTGCATGGCGACAAGCTGGCCGACCAGGTCAGTGCCTACAGCTGGAGCAGCGAGATCAGCGGCACCTTCTTCGTCACCGCCACGGTGAAGGAAGGCGTCGATCCGGCGAGGGTCGAGAAGATCCTGGACGAGGAAATCCAGCGCCTGATCAACGAAGGCCCGACCGCGCAGGAAGTCGAGCAGGCCCGCACCGTGACCCGTGCCGGCTTCGTGCGAGGCATCGAGCGCATCGGCGGGTTCGGCGGCAAGTCCGACGTGCTGGCCTCGTGCGCCGTGTACCAGGGCAAGCCCGACTGCTACCAGGACGAGCTGAAGGACATCGCCAGCGCCACCCCGGCCAGCATCCGCGCCGCCGCGAAGAAGTGGCTGGGCGTGGGATCGCACACGTTGATCGTGCAGCCGAGCGAAACCCCGGCCTCGTCGCTGCCGGAAACCGCGCAGGCCGCACCGGCGACCACGCCGGCGGCGTTGCCGGCGGTGGATCCGAAGTTCAGGACGGTCAAGACCGACGTGGACCGCCGCGCCGGCGTGCCGAAACCCGCCACCTTCCCCGACCTGAAGTTCCCGGCGGTGCAGCGCGCCACCCTGTCCAACGGCATGCAGGTGGCGCTGGCCGAGCGCCACGAGACGCCGGTGGTGCAGATCAACATCGAGTTCCCGGGCGGCTACGCGGCCGACGTGGGCAAGAAGCTGGGCACCGCGAGCTTCGCGCTGCAGATGATGGACGAGGGCGCGGGCGACTACAGTGCCCTGGCCTTCGCAGCGCGCAAGGAGGCACTGGGTGCCGAGCTGACCACCGGCGCCGGCCTGGACAGCGCCTCGGTCGGCCTGTCGGCCCTGACCGACAAGCTGGAGCCGTCGCTGGACCTGCTGGCCGACGTGCTCCGCCGCCCCACCTTCGACCCCGCTGAAATCGAGCGCGTGCGCGCCACCTGGATCGCCGGCATCAAGCAGGAGAAGGCGCGCCCGCAGACCGCCGCGCTGCGCACGCTGCCGCCGCTGCTATATGGCACCGGCCATCCCTACGCCATCCCGTTCACCGGTTCCGGCACGGAAGCCTCGATTGCCTCGCTGACCCGCGACGATCTGGTCGCCTTCCATCGCGACTGGCTGCAGCCCGGCCAGGCCCGCATCACCATCGTCGGCGACACCACGCTGGCGCAGATCGTGCCGCTGCTGGAGGCCCGCCTGGGCGAATGGAAGACGCCGGCCAATGCGCCCCAGCTGTCCGCGGTGCCCACGGTGGCCAATCCGTCCAAGCCACGCGTCTTCCTGATCGACCAGCCGGGTGCCATCCAGTCGAATGTCTATGCCGCGCAGCTGGTCCCCCCGACCGGCGCCGACAGCACCATCGATTTCGACTTCGCCAACGGCGTACTGGGCGGGCAGTTCACCTCGCGCCTGAATTCCAACCTGCGCGAGGACAAGCACTGGGCGTACGGGTCGTACAGCGGCGCGCGCAACGCCCTGGGGCAGCGCCCGTGGTGGGCCAGCGCCGCGGTGCAGAGCGATCGCACGGCGGACTCGATGAAGGAGCTGCAGAAGGAAATCAGCCAGTTCGCCACCGGCCAGGCGCCGGCCAAGCCGGACGAGATCGCCAAGATCCGTGCCGCCAACACGCTGGAGCTGCCGGGCGCGTACGAAACCGCCTCGGCCGTGCTCGGCCAGATCGCCTCCAACCAGCGCTACGGCCGGCCGGACGACTACATCGTGCAGTACAAGGCCCGCAACGAGGCCATCGGCGCCGCCGACGTGGCCAAGGCCGCCAGCGTGCTGTCGCCGGCTGCGCTGACCTGGGTGGTGGTCGGCGACCTGTCCAAGGTCGGCGAATCGGTACGCGCGCTGCAGCTGGGCGAGGCCGTGGAACTGGACGCCGACGGCAAGCCGCGCGGCGCCAAATAAGCGGATGCCATGCCCGGGCGCGGTGCCGCGCCCGGGCATGCCTACGCACGTCCGTTCATCCTGCATCGGCCAGAATGGCCGCGACTCCCCTCCAGGTGATTCCCATGCGACTTGTCCTGCTTGCCGCCGCGTCCACCCTGCTGCTGTCCGCCTGCACCTGGGTGCAGCTGGCCCCCGGCGCGAAGAACGTCCGCGTGCTCGCGGGCGGGGCGGCCCCAGCCGGCTGCGAGAAGCGCGGCGAGGTGTCGGTGTCGGTGAAGGACAGCGTGGCGTTCTACGAGCGCAACACCCTGCGCGTACGCGACGAACTGGAGACCCTGGCCCGCAACGAGGCGCCCGGCCTGCAGGCCGATACCCTGCAGCCGCTGGGCGATCCGTCCAATGGCGAGCAGCGTTTCGCCGCCTACCGCTGCGGCCGCTGACTTCCGCAGCGTGACGCGGGTCACACTTAGTCTGAAGCGCAGGCCGGGGCCGGACATTCATAAAGGTGCGGTGAAGACCGGAAGCCGGTACCCTTGTCGCCCCCTCCGCCTGAGCCTTGGCGCTAACTTCGATGCTCTTCAAGAATGTCTCCATCGCGGGACTGGCGCATATTGATGCGCCGCACACGCTGACGTCCGATGAAATCAACACCCGCCTCCAGCCCACGCTGGACCGGTTGGGGATCAAGACCGATGTGCTGAACGACATCGCCGGCGTGCGCGAGCGTCGCCTCTGGGACGACGACTTCCAGGCGTCCGATGCCGCCACCCTGGCGGCGAAGAAGGCCTTGCTCGACGCCGGCATCGGTGCCGACAAGATCGGCCTGGTGGTCAACACCTCGGTCAGCCGCGACTACCTGGAGCCGTCCACCGCCAGCATCGTCTGTGGCAACCTGGGCGTGAGCGACCATTGCCAGACCTTCGACGTCGCCAACGCGTGCCTGGCCTTCATCAACGGCATGGACATCGCCGCCCGCATGCTGGAACGCGGCGAGATCGACTACGCGCTGGTCGTCGACGGCGAGACCGCCAACCTGGTCTACGAAAAGACCATCGAACGCCTGAACGCCCCGGACATCACCGAACAGCAGTTCCGCGACGAACTCGCCGCACTGACCCTCGGCTGCGGTGCCGCCGCGATGGTGCTGTCGCGCGTTGAGCTGACGCCCGACGCGCCGCGCTACAAGGGTGGCGTGACCCGTTCGGCGACCGAATGGAACAAGCTCTGCCGCGGCAACCTGGACCGCATGGTCACCGACACCCGCATGCTGCTGATCGAGGGCATGAAGCTGGCCACCAAGACCTTCGCCGCCGCGAAGATCGCGCTGGGCTGGGCCGTGGACGAGCTGGACCAGTTCGTCATCCACCAGGTCAGCCGCCCGCACACCCAGGCCTTCATCAAGTCCTTCGGCATCGACCCGAAGAAGGTCCTGACCATCTTCGCCGAGCATGGCAACATCGGCCCGGCCAGCGTGCCGATCGTGCTGAGCAAGCTCAAGGAACTGGGCAAGCTGAAGAAGGGCGATCGCATCGCGCTGCTCGGCATCGGCTCCGGCCTGAACTGTTCGATGGCGGAAGTGGTTTGGTAAGACCGCGGCAGCACTCGCATCCAGGGGCCGGTTCGCCGGCCCTTTTCTTTGACGGCGGCAACGCACCATGAACCTACCCGGCTATCCCTTCACCCCGCATCGCCTCGAAGTGCGCCCCGGCGTGTCGATGAGCTATCTCGACGAAGGCCCGCGCGACGGCGACGTGGTGGTGATGCTGCACGGCAACCCCTCGTGGAGCTATTACTGGCGCACGCTGGTGTCGGGCCTATCCCGCCCGGCCTCGGGCAAGGCGTACCGCTGCATCGTGCCGGACCACGTGGGCATGGGGCTGTCGGACAAGCCGGACGACGACCACTACGACTACACCCTGCAGTGGCGCGTCGACGACGTGGCCAAGCTGCTGAACCACCTGGGCATCACCGGCCCGGTGACGCTGGCGGTGCACGACTGGGGCGGCATGGTCGGTTTCGGCTGGGCGCTGACGCATGCCGCGCAGGTCAAGCGGCTGGTGATCACCAACACCGCCGCGTTCCCGATGCCCCAGGCGAAGAAGATGCCGTGGCAGATCGCGCTGGGGCGCGACTCGCGGTTCGGCGCCTTCATCATCCGCGCGTTCAATGCGTTTTCCAGTGGCGCTTCCTGGCTGGGCGTGGAGCGGCGCATGCCGGCCGACGTGCGCCGCGCCTACGTGTCGCCGTACAACAGCTGGAAGAACCGCATCAGCACGGTGCGCTTCATGCAGGACATCCCGCTGGGGCCGCAGGACCGCGCATGGGCGCTGCTCGACGAAGCCGGGCGCCGCCTGCACGACTTCGCCGACCGGCCCGCGTTCCTGGCGTGGGGGTTGAAGGACTTCGTGTTCGACCACCACTTCCTGGCCGGTTTCCGCGCGGCGCTGCCGCAGGCCGAAGTGCATGCGTATGAAGATGCCGGCCATTACGTGCTGGAAGACAAGCACGAACTGCTGGTGCCGCTGATCCGCGATTTCCTGCAGCGCCATCCGCTGTAGCGCGCCGCGCGCGGGCTACGTCCGCCAGTCCTCCGGCGTCAGCGGCCGCAGTCCGTACGCGGCGCGCGCGCGATCGCACTGCGGGCTGGCTTCGCCATGTTCCCAGGCGGCGTCCAGGTCGCGGCAGGCCGACGGCCGCTGCGGATAGATGCCGCAATGCGCGTCACGTCCCACCTCGCCCTGCAGCGCCACGCAGCGTGGCTGCGCGGCCCAGGTGCCGCGCATGACCAGCCGGTGCGGGCCGAAGGGCTCGGTGAACGCCTCCGGCGTGCCGTACACCTCCGTCTCCGACCAGTGCAGGCTGACACGGTAGTGCGCGCAGCAGGCGCCGCAGGACAGGCAGGGATGCATGGGCGCAGGCGCGGCGCTGACGAGGGAAGGGACGCATTCTGCCAACGTCGTTGGCTGACGCAAGCCCATCCAGCAGCGACAATGGGCGGATGAGTGAACCCTGCAACATCGCCGCCAGCCTGCCGCGCCTCGCCCGGGAACAGCCCGACCGCGTCGCCATGCATTGCCCCGACGGCGCCGGCCGCTACACCAGCGCGCTGACCTACGCCCAGCTGGATGCGCGCAGCGATGCCATCGCCGCCGGGCTGGCCCGGTACGGCATCGTGCGCGGCACGCGCACCGTGGTGATGGTGCGGCCTTCGCCGGCGTTCTTCCTGCTGATGTTCGCGTTGTTCAAGGCCGGTGCCGTGCCGGTGCTGGTGGACCCCGGCATCGACCGGCGCGCGCTGAAGCAGTGCCTGGACGAAGCCGAGCCGGACGCCTTCATCGGCATCCCGCTGGCGCAGCTGGCACGCGTGCTGCTGGGCTGGGCGCGCAGCGCGACCAAGCTCGTCACCGTCGGCACGCGCTACGCCTGGGGCGGCACCACGTTGGCGAAGATCGAAGCGCGCGGCGCCGGTGCCGGTCCGCAGCTGGCGGCCACCGCGCCGGATGACATCGCCAGCATCCTGTTCACCAGCGGCTCCACCGGCGTGCCGAAGGGCGTGGTCTACCGGCAGCGCCACTTCGTCGCCCAGATCGACCTGCTGCGCGACGCGTTCGGCATGCAGCCGGGCGGCGTCGACCTGCCCACGTTTCCGCCGTTCGCGCTGTTCGATCCGGCGCTGGGGCTGACGTCGGTCATTCCCGACATGGATCCCACGCGACCGGCCAGGGCCCATCCGAACAAGCTGCATGCGGCCATCGCACAGTTCGGCGTGACCCAGCTGTTCGGCTCGCCGGCGTTGATGAAGGTGCTCGCCGACCACGGCGCGCCGTTGCCCACCGTGCAGCGCGTGACGTCGGCCGGCGCGCCGGTGCCGCCCGACGTCGTCGCGACGATCCGCGCGCTGCTGCCTGAGACCGCGCAGTTCTGGACGCCGTACGGCGCCACCGAATGCCTGCCCGTGGCCGTCATCGAAGGCCGCGAACTGCAGGACACGCGCGCGGCGACGGAAGCCGGCGCCGGCACCTGCGTGGGCCGTGCGGTACCGCCCAACGAGGTGCGCATCATCCGCATCGACGACGCGCCCCTTCCCGACTGGTCGGGCGTGCAGGTGCTGCCCGCGGGCGAAGTGGGCGAGATCACCGTCGCCGGTCCCACCGCCACCGATGCCTACTTCCGCCGCGATGCCGCCACGCGCGCGGCGAAGATCCGCGAGACGGGCCCCGATGGCGTCGAGCGCATCGTGCACCGCATGGGCGACGTCGGTTACTTCGATGGCGACGGCCGCCTCTGGTTCTGTGGCCGCAAGACGCAGCGCGTCGAAACGGCGGACGGCCCGCTGTACACCGAACAGGTCGAGCCCGTGTTCAACACGCATCCTGCGATCCGCCGCACCGCGCTGGTCGGCGTGGGCGAACCCGGACGGCGACGCCCCGTGCTCTGCTACGAACTGCAGCCGGCGGCGTCGGCCGCGGATCGCCAGGGCATCGTGGCCGCGCTGGCCGCCATCGCCGCGGCGCACGCGCATACCGCGCGCATCGATACCTTCCTGTGCCACCCGGCATTCCCCGTGGACATCCGCCACAACGCCAAGATCGGCCGCGAGAAGCTGGCCGCCTGGGCAACGCACCAACTGGAGAAGCGCGCGTGAAGATCCTCGTGACCGGCGGCGGTGGTTTCCTGGGGCAGGCGCTGTGCCGCGGACTGGTCGAGCGCGGGCACCACGTCATCAGTTTCAACCGTGGCCACTACCCGGCGCTCGGCGAGCTGGGCGTCGGGCAGGTGCAGGGCGACCTGGCCGATGCGCACGCGGTGATGCACGCCGCGGACGGCGTCGATGCGATCTTCCACAACGCCGCCAAGGCCGGCGCGTGGGGCAGCTACCGCAGTTACCACGACGCCAACGTGGTGGGCACGCAGAACGTGCTGGACGCCTGCCATCGCCACGGCATCGGCCGCCTGGTGTACACCTCCACGCCCAGCGTGACGCATCGCGCGACGTATCCGGTGGAAGGCGGCACGGCCGACAGCGTGCCGTATGGCGAAGGCTTCAAGGCGCCGTATGCCACCACCAAGACGATCGCCGAAAAGGCCGTGCTGGCCGCCAACGGCGCGGCCCTCGCCACCGTCGCGCTGCGGCCGCGCCTGATCTGGGGTCCCGGCGACCACCAGATCCTGCCGCGCCTGGTGTCGCGCGCCCGCGCCGGACGCCTGCGCATCGTCGGCAGCGGCGAGAACCACGTGGACACCACCTATATCGACAACGCCGCGCAGGCGCACTTCGATGCGTTCGACCATCTGGTGCCGGGCGCGGCCTGCGCGGGCAAGGCGTATTTCATCTCCAACGGCCAGCCCTGGCCGATGCGCAGGTTGTTGAACGCGCTGCTGGAAACCGCCGGCGTGCCACCGGTGGAGCGCCACCTGTCGTTCAAGGCCGCGTTCCGCATCGGCGCCGTGTGCGAAGCGTTGTGGACCGTGCTGCCGTTGAAGGGCGAGCCGCCGATGACGCGCTTCCTGGCCGAACAGCTCAGCACGGCGCACTGGTACGACATGGGGCCGGCGCGTCGCGATTTCGGCTACCAGCCGCGCGTGACGATGGAAGCAGGCCTCGAGCGCCTGCGCGCCTGGCTGCGCGATCACCCGCTGTAGGGCGGGCTTCGCCCCGCATCGCGCGCAGCCACTGCCCGCGTGCCGCCGTGCAGCGGCAGCCCGCGTGTTCTTCACGCATGGCTCACGACGCTTAAGCGCATCCATCTGGCGGAGTACGACACTCACGCCGTCATGACTTGATTCCTCCCAGCATGGGCCACGTCAATCCCGGCCGACCCCTGGCCACCTGCCACAAGGAGTTCCCATGCTGCGCTACGCCATCATCTTCTTCGTCATCGCCCTGATCGCCGCCGTGCTCGGTTTCAGCGGTATCGCCGGCGCCGCCACCAACATCGCGTGGGTGCTGTTCGTCGTCTTCGTGATCCTGGCGATCATTTCCCTGCTGCGCGGCAAGCGGGTCTGACGTCACCGACCTGTACTGACCGTCCCGCGCCCCTCGCGATCTCCGCGGAAGGGGCGCGGGCCTTTGCCGCTAGAATGGCGGCATGAACCCGCCCCTGTTCGATCTGTCCCCGTTCGATGCCCTGAAGCCCGTTGCGGGTCGCGCGCTGGAAACCGCGCTCAACCATGCACTGACGCTGGACCCGGACACGCAGGCGGCACTCGCGGCGATGGAAGGCCGGCGCATCCAGCTGAAGATCGACGCCCCGGCGCTGGCGATGGACATCATCGTCGGCGGCGGCCAGCTGCAGGTGGGCCCTGCCAGCGAAGTCGCCGAACCCGACCTGGCCGTGCACAGCACGCTCGGGGGATTGCTGGGCCAGCTTCCTTTCTTCCGCCGCGACCACGCCACCCCCGTGGGGCGTGTGCGCGTGTCCGGCGATGCCGAGCTGGCGCGCCGCCTGCAGACGCTGGCGACGCGGTTCGATCCCGACTGGTCGCTGCCTTTCACGCGCGTGTTCGGCGACGTGATCGGCGTGCAGCTGGCCAACGCCGCGCGCAGCGCGCTGCAGCAGGCGCAGGTCGCCGCGGCCAACCTGGCGGAAAGCGCCGCCGAGTACGTCACCGAGGAATCACGCGACGTGGTGGGGCGCGCCGAACTCAACGCCTTCCATGACGACGTGGACGCCATCCGCGACGACGTGGAGCGCCTCGCCGTGCGCGTCGGCCGCCTGGCCGCGCGCGTGGAGCACGCCGCATGAGGCCGGTCCTGCGGGCCAGCAAGATCGGCCGCGTGCTGCTGCGTTACCGGCTGGACGACCTGCTGGACGGCACCCCCGCCGAGCGCTGGCTGAAACTGGCGCGGCCGTTCGTGCCGCGCGCCTCGGCCGAGATCGCGGCGCAACCGCGCGGCGCGCGCCTGCGCCTGGCGCTGCAGGACCTGGGGCCGATCTTCGTCAAATTCGGGCAGATCCTGTCCACCCGCCGCGACCTGATCCCGCCCGACGTGGCGGTGGAACTGGCGCTGCTGCAGGACCGGGTGAAACCGTTCGACGGCGAGGCCGCGCGCCGCATCGTCGAACAGGCGCTCGGTCAGCCGATCGGCACGTCCTTCGAATCGTTCGACACCACGCCGCTGGCCTCGGCATCCATCGCGCAGGTGCACGGGGCCACGCTGCCCGGTGGCCGCGAAGTGGTGGTGAAGGTGCTGCGGCCCGACATCGAGAAGCAGATCGCCGCCGACATCTCGCTGCTCAATTCCGTGGCGGCCCTGGTCGACCGCGCGCATCCCAGCGCCGACAAGATCCGCCCGCGCGAGATCGTCGCCGAGATCGAATCCACCCTCGCCGCCGAGCTGGACCTGCAGCGCGAGGGCGCCAACGCCAGCGTCATGCGGCGCTTCTGGAAGGATTCGCCCGACCTGTACGTGCCGGAAGTGATCTGGTCGCACACGGCCGAACGCGCGTTGACGATGGAACGCGTGCACGGCATTCCGTCCGACGACATCGCCGCGCTGGACGCCGCCGGCATCGACCGCAAGGCGCTGGCCGCCAAGGGCGTGCGCGTGTTCTACACGCAGGTTTTCCGCGACAACTTCTTCCACGCCGACGCGCACGCCGGCAACATCTGGGTGGACAGCGACCCGGCGCGCCGGGCCGATCCACGCTTCATCGCGCTGGATTTCGGCATCACCGGCCAGCTGTCGCAGGAAGACCAGTACTACCTGGCCGAGAACTTCATGGCCATCTTCAACAAGGACTACCGGCGCATCGCCGAGCTGCACGTGGAGGCGGGCTGGATGCCGGCCACGGTGCGCATCGACGAACTCGAAGCGGCGGCGCGCTCGGTCTGCGAGCCGTACTTCACCCGTCCGCTGTCGGAGATCTCGCTGGCCGAGGTGCTGCTCAAGCTTTTCCGCACCGCGCAGAAGTACGAACTGACCCTGCAGCCGCAGCTGATCCTGCTGCAGAAGACCCTGCTCAACATCGAAGGCGTCGGCCGGCTGATGGACCCGCAGCTGGACATCTGGGCGGTGGCCAAGCCGGTGCTCGAGCGCATCCTGATCGAACGCTACAGCCCGCAGCGCGCCGTGCTGGAACTGCGCAAGCGCCTGCCCGAGATCATGACCCATGCGCCCGACATGCCGCGCCTGGTGCACGCGTGGCTGACGCAGCAGGTCAACGGCAAGCACGAGCTGGCGATGCGCTCGCGCGACCTGGCCGAGCTCACCCAGATCATGAACGGCATGCAGCGCCGCGTGGTCGCCGCCATCCTGGGCGTGGGCCTGCTGATCGTCGCGGCGGTGCTGTACGGCTTCGAAGCCGGCGGCCCGCGCATCTTGTCCATTCCCGCGTCCTCGTGGATCGCCGGCATCGGTGGCCTGTGGGCACTGCTGGCGGCGTGGCCGCGACGCTGAGCGCAGCGCGCTGTTTCACGGCCGCGCGTTGACACGACGGCAACGTTTCCTTCGCGCCGCGTGCGCGCATGCCACGCTACGGTGAAGGCTCATCCGCACGGAGCCTCCCCCATGACCCATCTCACCGGCAAGCGCATCGCCATCCTCGCCACCGACGGCTTCGAACAGTCCGAACTTCTGGAACCCCTGCACGCATTGCGCGCACACGGCGCGCAGGTCGATGTGGTGGCGCCGCAGCCGGGCGCCATCCAGGGATTCAAGCATTTCGAGAAGGGCGACCGCGTCGACGTCGACTACGTGCTGTCGGACGTCAATGCGAAAGCGTACGACGCGCTGGTGATTCCCGGCGGCCTGTTCAATCCCGATGCATTGCGCGTGGACGAGCAGGCGCTGGCGTTCACCCGTGGTTTCTTCCAGGCGGGCAAGCCGGTCGGCGCGATCTGCCACGGGCCCTGGGTGCTGGCCAACGCCGACGTGCTGCAGGGCCGCACCGTCACCTCGGTGCCCAACATCCGCAAAGACCTGGAAAACGCCGGCGCCCAGTGGAAGGACGACGAGGTCATCGTCGACAAGGGCCTGGTCACCAGCCGCACGCCGAAGGACCTGCCGGCGTTCTGCGCCAAGCTGGTGGAAGAGATCGCGGAAGGTCAGCACGGCGGGCAACGCCGGTCGGCGTAACCCGCGGTCCCGCGTCGTTCTTCAGCGTGGCGATGCGCGGCCGGCGGACCTGCCGTCCGCCGGCGCACAGCGCGGCAGCGGCAGCGGCCCGTACACCTTCGTCGTGCCCGCGAAGCCGCCCTGTTCCACCACGTGCACCGTGCGCGCCACTTCATCCACGTGGAGGAACTGCTGGTAGCCATCGGCGATGATGCCGTTGTCCGACAGCAACGCACCCATCGCGTCCTGCTGACCCGCAGGCAACGCGGCGCTCACCGGCCACGGCTGCCGGATGCCGTAGGGACTGACGAAGGGCTTCAGCCGGCGCGCCACGCAGTCGATCACCGGTGCGCTGGCGCCGACCGAGCGGTCCAGATAGTTCGGGTCGCGTGCCTGGCCCTGGCCGGAGGCCAGCGCGAATGCGACGGTGATGATCAACGACATGGCGATCTCTTTTGAGAAGGGGCGGATGACGTCTGCTGCAATGACCGGATCCTATACTGGGGGTCCAACCATCGGGTGGTCATGCATGACGAGGATTGCACGCGGGGCGATGTGGACGCTGCTGGTGGCGGTGCTCTGCTTCAGTGGCGGTTTGGCTGCCGCCGAAACCTCCTCCCTGCGCATCATGAGCTTCAACATCCGCCTGCCGGCGGAAAGCGATGGCGTGGACTACTGGGAAACGCGCAAGCCGTTGGCCGTGCGCATGCTGCGCGAGCAGGCGCCCGACGTGATCGGCCTGCAGGAACTGGTCAAGGCCCAGGCGGACTACCTGGCGCGCGAGCTGCCCGGATACGCGTGGCTGGGCCGCGGGCGCAATGCCGACGGCAGCGGCGAACACATGGGCGTGTTCTACCGGAAGGACCTGCTGCAGGTCGTCGAGTCCGGCGACTTCTGGCTGTCCGACACGCCCGACGTGCCGGGCAGCATCACCTGGAACCACCTGCATCCGCGCATGGTGACGTGGGCGTTGTTCCAGCGCCGCGCCGACGGCAAGCGCTTCTACCTGTTCAACACGCACCTGCCGTACCGCGACCAGGACGAGGCCGCGCGCGTGAAGGGCGCGCAGGCCATCGCGCAGCGACTGGCGCGGCTGCCCGCGGACGTGCCGGTGGTGCTGACCGGCGACTTCAACACCACGCCGGACAGCCAGGTGCACGCCGTGCTGACGCGCACCCTGCATGATGCGTGGACGACCGCGCCACGTGTGGAAGGCATCGACGCGACGTTCCACGGATTCACCGGCAGAGCGGACAAGCGCATCGACTGGATCTTCGTCAGGGGCGTTCAGCTGGAATCGATCACCTCGGTGACCACCCGTTGGAACAACCGCTATCCCTCCGACCACTTCCCGCTGGTGGCGACACTGCGGTTGCCGTGACGCCGGCCGCAGGCAATCGCATCCGGAAGCCCACCGATGGGGGTCCGAAGGCCATCGATCGCACTCGGACACCCATCGATGGCTTTCGGCGCCTTGCGTGCGGGGCTCGATGTGGGGAGAGACGGGTTTCCAGGCGCCATCGATGGGGCTCCGAAAGCCATCCCATCGCTTCCGGAAACCCATCGATGGCCCTCAGCGCCTTGCGCGCGGGTCTCGATGTGAGAGAGATGGATTTCCGAAAGCCATCAATGGCTTTCCGAATGCCATCCCATCGCCTCCGGAGGCCCATCGCTGGCATTCAGCGCCTTGCATGCAGGGCTTCATGTGAGAGAGATGGGATTCCAAGCGCCATCGATCGCTTTCGAAGCACCCTCGATGACCTCTTCCGCCTTGCAGGCAAGCCTCAACGTGAGACAGATCGGCGCTGGATGCGGACGAGTACAGCGTGAGGGCGATAGCTGGCGCTCCCTTCTCCCTGCGCAAGCGGGGAGAAGGTGCCCGGAGGGCGGATGAGGGGCGCGCGCGGTGCTGGCGTCCATGTGATGGGTCGGCGTCCGTGTCGCCTCGGGTGCCGTCACGCGTGCGATGCGGATCGCCTCTCCGTTCGCCCCTCACCCGCCGTCGGAACGATGTCGGGCCTCGCGGAGGCACGGAAAGGTTGTCGATCTGCACCCCGCGGACGGTGGAGGACGCCGCGGTGCCGGCTCCTGGGCGTATTGCCTGAGGAAAGCCACGGCTTGTCGGGACAGGTCGGCTCCCATGGGCCCGGGTGCGGCCGCCGGATTCCTCGTGCAACGAAAACGGCCCCTTGCGGGGCCGTTACGCAACACGCTGCAGGCGACCTACTTCGCCGGCGCTGCCGTCGCCGGAGCGCCCGCCGCCTTGGCGAAATCGCCGGCCAGGTAGACGCTCAGCTGCTCCGGTTTGAAGTGCCTGCGGATGGCGGCGTTGACCTGGTCCAGCGTCAGCGCCTGGTACTTCGCATCCAGGTCGGCGGTGAACTGCATGGTGCGGCCGTAGTAAAGCTGGTCGCTGAGCATGCCGGCGACGCTGCCGTCTTCGGCGCGGCCCTGCTGGCGCTCGGTCAGCGTGCCGCTCACCGCGTCGCGCAGTTCCTCGGCGGTGATGCCGTCCCTGACCAGCTTTTCCAGTTCCTCGCGCACCAGGGCCTCGACCCGGGCCATGTTTTCCGGCGCGGCGATGGCCTGGATGCTCAGGCTGCCGGCATCGTCCTGGCCGCTGCGGCTGTCGTCGGCACGCACGCCGCTGGACACGCCGTAGCTGAGGCCTTCCTTCTGCCGGATGCGGTCGCCCAGGCGCGATTTCAGCGCGCCGCCGCCGAAGATGCGGTTGGCCACCACCAGCGCGGGATAGTCCGCATCGGTCACGCGCAACGACAGGTTGTGGCGGGCCAGCAGCACCGCGTTGGGCTTGTCGGGCGTCTCGAAACGCTCGCGCTTGGCGGGCACCGCGTTGAAGCGCGTATCGATGGGCGCATACGCGCGGCCCGCGGTCCAGCCGGCGAACAGCGTTTCCAGCTGCTGGCGCACCGCGACGGGGTCAAAGTCGCCGACGATGGCGATCTCGCCCATCGACGTGCCGTAGAAATCGCGATGGAACGCGCGCACGTCCTCCAGCTTCAGGGCCTTCAGCTGCGCCAGCGATTCGTCCAGCGTGCGCGTGCGCAGCGGATGGCCGGCCGGCCACGGGTCGAAGTACCGCGCCAGCGCCATGCCGGCGATGCTGCCAGGCTCCTTGCGCGAGGCTTCCATGCCGGTGATGGCCTGCACGCGCAGCTGTTCGAATTCGTCCGCCGGGAAGCTGGGGTTGCGCAGCACGTCGGCCGCCAGCGCCAGCGCGTCGGCCAGGTGCGCGCGCCGCGTCTGCAGGCCGATGCCGGCGCCCTGCAGGTTGCCGCTGACGCTGCCCTGCGTCTTCAGCTGCTCCAGGCGCTGGTCGATCTGCTCGCGCGTCATGGTCTTGCTGCCACGCATCAGCATGGCGCCGGCCATGCCGGCAGCGCCTTCGCGCCCGGTGAGTGAGGCCACGTTGCCGAAGCGGAAGTTGGCATCGACGATGACGGTCTCGCCGCGCGTCTTCTTCGGCAGCAGCGACACCTTCAGGCCGTTGCCCAGGGTGAACGTCTGCGTGCGCGCCTGGATGTTCTGCGGCGACGGGTCGAAGTTCTCGCCGGCGCTGACCGCGGCGCGGCCGGTGTAGCCATCGACCAGCGAGGCCACGGCGGGCGCGGCGCCGATCTCGGCACGGTCGGGCTTCTCGGTGGGCACGAAGCGGCCCAGCGTGCGGTTGCTGGATTTCAGGTAGGCGGCGGCGACGCGGTTGACGTCGGCGGCGGTGACCTTCTCGATGGCATCGCGGCTGGTGAACAGCAGGCGCCAGTCGCCAGCGGCCTGGAATTCGGACAGGCCCATGCCCACGGCGTTGACGTCGGTGAAGTAGAGCTCGTAGCCGTTGCCGATGCGCTGCTTGGCTTCGTCCACTTCCTGCGGGGTGATCGGGCGCGCGGCGACCTGTTCGACCTGCCGGAGCAGTTCGGCTTCGGCTTTGGCGGGGTCGCCGTCGTTGGGCACCACCGCGATGACGCTCAGCAGGCCGGGGTCGCGCATGGCCTCGCCACTGGAACCGGCCGCCGCGGCCAGCTTGGCTTCCACCAGCGCCTTGTGCAGCCGGCCGCCGGGCGTGTGGCCCAGCACGTTGGCCAGCACGGTGAGCGGCGCGCTGTCCGGATGCGCCAGCGCCGGCACGTGGTAGGCCGCGGCCACCAGCTTCAGGTCGCCGACGCGACGCACGGTGATCTCGCGTTCGCCGTCCTGGGTGGGCTCGGCGGTGTAGAAGCGGGGCAGGGGGCGGGTGGGTTTCTTCAGCTTGCCGAAGTGGCGGCCGATGCGGGCGAGCACGTCGGCGCTGTCGATGCGGCCGGCGACGATCAGCGTGGCGTTGTCGGGCTGGTACCACTGGCGGTAGAACGCCTGCAGCTTCTCGATCGGCACGCCTTCCACGTCGCTGCGCGCGCCGATGGTGGTGTTGCCGTAGTTGTGCCACAGGAACGCGGTGGAACGGATGCGCTGGAACAGCACGCCGCCGGGGTTGTTCTCGTTGCGTTCCAGCTCGTTGCGGACCACGGTCATCTCGCTGTCCAGGTCCTTCCTGGCAACGTTGGCATTGATCATGCGGTCCGCCTCCATCGCCAGCACCCAGTCCAGGGTGTCGGCGTTGGCCGGGAACGAAGCGAAGTAGTTGGTGCGGTCCAGGCTGGTGGTGGCATTGAAGTCGATGCCGCGCTTCTTCATCTCGCCGCTGATGTCGGCCTGCGTGGGCGTGCCCTTGAACAGCAGGTGCTCCAGCAGGTGCGCCATGCCGGTCTCGCCGTAGTTCTCGTGCACCGAGCCCACGCCGTACACCAGGTTCACGGTGACGGTGGGTTTGGTGGCATCGGGGAACAGCAGCACGCGCAGGCCGTTGGCCAGCGTGTATTCGCTGATGCCTTCGATGCTGGGGCCGGCGGTGATGCCTTTCGGCAGCGGCGACTGCGCCTGCAGGGTGGCGGGCTGGCCCAGGCCCAGCGTCAATGCCAGGCCCAGTGCGACAATGAAACGCGGTGACTTCATCCACAATCCTCCATTCATGCCGTCCGCGTCCATCGCAGGCGGCGTGCGGCGAGTTTCGCAGATTTCAGCAGGTACGATGATTCATGGACTACCGTGACACGATGATGGACGCCGGCATGGCGTTGCCGGTGCTGCATGCCGATGCGCAGCTCGCGGTGGTGGACAAGCCGGCCGGCGTGATGGCGCACGACAGCAAGCTGGCGGGCGGGGAGACGGATTTCGTCGCCGATCGGCTGCGCGCGCAGTTTGGCCGTCCGATCTTCCTGATCCACCGGCTGGACCGCGCGACCAGTGGCTGCCTGCTGGTGGCGTTCGACCGCGACACGGCATCGGCGCTGGGCAAGGTGTTCATGTCGCGCGAGGTGGAGAAGGATTACCTGGCGGTGTGCCGCGGCTGGCCCGAGCCGGACTTCGTGGTGGACCATCCGCTGGACGGCGGTCCGGGCAAACCGGAGAAGAAGACGGCGGTGACGCGCTTCATGCGCCTGGCGACCGGTGAGTTGCCGGTGCCGTCGGCGGGCTTCGAGACATCGCGCTACGCCTTGCTGCGTTGCCAGCCGGAGACGGGTCGCTTCCGCCAGATCCGCCGGAACCTGAAACACGCGTTCCACCACCTGATCGGCGACACCAGCCATGGCGAAGGACGCCACAACCGCCAGTTCCGCATGCGTGGCGTGCACCGCATGCTGCTGCACGCGTCGCGGCTGTCGTTCCTGCATCCGGCCACCGGCGAGCGCATCGAAGCGGTGGCGCCGCTGGATGCTGAGTTCCGCAAGGCGTTCGCGTTGTTCGGGTGGGAAGAAGACCTGCGGTAGTTGTGCTCCCTGTAGGAGCGACGTAAGTCGCGACCGCAGAGGTGAACTGCCGGAATGGTCAGACCAGGAACGGCCATATCGGCGAGGCTCCTTGCCCTGAAGCGTCAGCGAACTTTCGTGGCGTGCGGTCGCGACTTACGTCGCTCCTACAGAGAGCGACATCACCCCACCCGCATCGCCGCCAGCACCATCAGCGCGATCGCGCACAGCATGCCCGCCAGCCAGACCAGGCTGCGCAGGTGCTGCCTGTCGGCCAGGTAGAACACGCCGTGCAGGATGCGCGCGGCGACGAAGCCCAGCGCCAGCGGCGTGATGGTGTCCGTGGGCACACCCGCCAACTGTGCCATCAGCACGCCGGCCACGAACGCCGGGAACGCTTCGAAGCCGTTGAGGTGCGCGGCATTGGCGCGCTGCACCTTGTAGTTGCCTTCCTGCTTGCTGATCCACGCCCGTGGGTTGCGGTTGTTGTAGCGCTCGCCCGACCGCTTGGCGATGAAGACCCACAGGTAGGGCAGCAATGCGGTGACCAGGATGCACCAGTACGCGATGGACATGAGCGGTTTACCTCCGGGGATGGCGCAGGGTAGTGCGTGCTGATGGCAGGCGTCTACGGCAAGCGTCCTTCCCCCGCACGCGGGGAGAGGGGACAGGCAGCGCATGCGTGGTCGCGGTGGCATGCGCAAAAGAAAACGGCGCCCGAAGGCGCCGTTTTCGTACTGCGTGCCGGATGCGCGGCTTACTTCGCCGCGGGAGTCGCCGGCGCGGCCTGCATCATCCTGTCGCGTGCGGCCTTGAACGGGTTGCCGTCGTACCAGTTGGGCCACTTGCCGGCGGTGGCCAGCTCCCTGCCCACGCCGTACAGCGCCTGCAGGTCCTGCACGGTGCCGTCCAGCTTCCACGTTTCCGGGTAGTACTGGTCGCTGGGGCCATGGTAGTGGCCGGCATAGTCCTCGGCCGCCTTCTTGCCGGCATCGGTACCGCCTTCCACCAGGTCTTCGCCGCCATCGGCATACAGCGCGGGCACGCCGGCCTTGGCGAAGTTGAAGTGATCCGAGCGGAAGTAGAAACCGCTCTGCACCGAGGTCTCGCCGCGCAGCGTGCGGCCCTGCTGGGCGGCGATCGGCTTCAGGATGTCTTCCAGTTCCGAGCTGCCGAAACCGGTGACCACCATGTCCTTGGCCTTGCCGGCCACCGACATCGCGTCGATGTTGATCACGCCGGCGATCTTGGCGTGCGGGAAGGTCGGGTGCGCCACGTAGTACTTGGAGCCCAGCAGGCCGGATTCCTCCAGCGTCACCGCCAGGAACACCACCGAGCGCGCCGGCTTGGGATCCTGGTGGACGAAGGCTTCGGCGATCTCCAGGATGCCGGCCACGCCGGTGGCGTTGTCGATGGCACCGTTGTAGATGTTGTCGCCTTCCTCGCCCTCGTGCTTGCCCAGGTGGTCCCAGTGGGCCATGTAGACGACGGCCTCATCGGGATTCGTGCTGCCGGGCAGCACGCCGACCACGTTGCGCGAGGTCTTCTCGGTGATGGTGCTCTTCAGGTCCACCGACAGCTTGCTCTTCAGCGCCACCGGCTTGAAGCCACGCTGGCCCGCGGCCTTGTAGGCGGCGTCCAGGTCCAGGCCGGCGTCGGCGAACAGCTGCTTGGCGGCCTCGGCGCTCAGCCAGCCCTGCAGCGGCACGCGCGGTTCGGGATCGTCCTTGGCGGGCAGGTCGTACTGCGGGCCGGCCCAGGAGTTCTTCACCACGTCCCAGCCGTAGCTGGCGCCCGGCGTGTCGTGGATGATCAGCGCGGCGGCGGCGCCCTTGCGCGCGGCTTCCTCGTACTTGTACGTCCAGCGGCCGTAGTACGTCATGCGCTTGCCGTCGAACAGCTTCTCGTCGTTGCCGTGGAAGCCCGGGTCGTTGACGAACATCACGACCGTCTTGCCCTTCCAGTCCTGGCCGGCGTAGTCGTTCCAGTCCTGCTCCGGCGCATCGACGCCGTAGCCGACGAAGATCATCTCGCTGCCTTCGACCTTCACTTCCGGCTGGCCGGTGCGGGTGCCGACGACGAAGTCGGTGCCGAACTTCAGGTCGCGCGGCTTGCCGGCGACGTCGAGCTTCATCACGGTGGAGGCGTCGGCGGTGGTTTCCACCATCGGCACGTCCTGGAAGTAGCTGCCATTGTTGCCCGGCTGCAGGCCGATGCGCTTCATCTGCGCTTCCAGGTAGGCGACGGTCTTCTCTTCGCCCACCGAACCGGGCGCGCGGCCTTCGAACTCGTCCGAGGCCAGCGTCTTCACCAGCTCGGCGAAATCGCCCTCGCTGATGTCGGCGGTGAAGGCGTGGGCCGCGGCGGGCGGCGGCGTGGCGGCGACCGGCGCGGCCGGGGCCTCCGTGGATTCGCGCTTGCACGCTGCCAGTGCGGCAGTGGCGGCAAGCACCAGCATCAACTTGCGGGACATCGGGATTCCTCAACGGAAGGAATCCCGATTCTAGCGGCATTGGCCGGGGCGGGCCTGTGCCGCTTTCCGCCTCTTGCGCTTATTCCGCCGGGGCGGTGTCTGTGCTGAACGGCTTGGCGGTGGCGCCGGTGATGGGGCCGGTCTTGGCGCTGGTGTGCACGTACAGCACCACCGGGCGCTCGAACACCAGCGGGCCTTCCACAGTGGCGTTGGGGCCGATGATGATGCGCGGGGGCTTCCTGGCGCTGTCGGTGTTGAAGAAGCCGGTGGACTTCTGCACGCGCAGGCCGCCGCGCACGTGCGAGCCGACGCCGACGGTGACGTCGCCACGCACGGTCTCGATGCTGCCGCCGACCTGGGTGGAGACCAGGCCGATGGCGCCATTGACCGTTTCGACGTCGCCGCCGATCACGCCGCCGCGATCGAAGAAGATGCTGCCGTTGACGGTTTCCACGCTCTTGCCGACCTGCACGTCCTTGCCGGCGCGGATGGCGCCGTTGACGGTTTCCAGCGAATCGGCGCGGACCTTGTCGCCCACGTTGATGCTGCCGTTGACGGTGCTGGCGTCGCCGGCGGTGACGCCGTCGTCGATGCGGATGCTGCCGTTGACGGTGTCCAGGTCACCGTAGGTCTGGCCGGCTTCGGCGGTCACGCTGCCGTTGACCTTCGAGATTTCCTGCTGGGCCAGCGCAGGGGTGGCGGCCAGGGCCAGGGTCAGCAGCAGCACGGTACGGGTACGGATCATGGGGTCGTCCTTCGGGTGGTGTCGATGACTGGGATGCGCATTCGCGGAGAAAGGTTTAACCGTCTCGTGCATCCGGGGTGCCATGGCACCATGCTTCGCTACAATCGTCACCTGCCTGAAGTCACTGGAAACCCCCACCGTGTCCGCATCTCTCCCGTCCGTGAAGCGTCCCAAGCCCGTCGTGCTGCTGATCCTGGATGGCTGGGGGCATCGCGAGGACCCCACCGACAACGCCCTGGCACAGGCCACCCTGCCCAACTGGCACCGCCTGCTGAAGTCCGCGCCACATACGCTGATCCACACCGAAGGCCGCCACGTGGGCCTGCCGGACGGGCAGATGGGCAATTCGGAAGTGGGCCACATGAACCTGGGCGCGGGACGCATCGTCTACCAGGACCTGACCCGCATCGATGCCGCCATCGAGGATGGCAGCTTCTTCGCCAACGCCGAGCTGCTGGCCGCATGCGATGCCGCCAGGGCCGACGGCAAGACCCTGCATGTGTTCGGCCTGCTGTCGCCGGGTGGCGTGCACAGCCACGAACTGCACATCTTCGCGATGCTGGACCTGGCCAAGCGCCAGGGCGTGCCACGCGTCGCCGTGCATGCCTTCCTGGACGGCCGCGACACGCCGCCGAAGTCGGCCGAGCCCAGCCTGCGCGCGCTGCAGGACCTGTGCACGAAGCTCGGCAACGCGCACATCGTCTCGGTCAGCGGCCGCTACTACGCCATGGACCGCGACAAGCGCTGGGACCGCCTGCGCCTGGCGTGGGACGCGATGGTGGAGGCACGCAGCGACCACCATGCCGTCAGCGGCGTGGCCGCGCTGGAAGCCGCGTACGCGCGCGGCGAGAACGACGAGTTCGTGCTGCCGACCGTGATCGATGGCGCGCAGGCGATGGCCGATGGCGACGCGGTGGTGTTCATGAACTTCCGTGCCGACCGCGCGCGCCAGCTGACGGCGGCGTTCGTGTCGCCCGCGTTCGACGGCTTCGACGCACGCAGGCCGGCGCTGGCCCGCTTCGTCTGCCTGACCGAATACGACGCCAGGCTGCCGGCGCCGGTGGCGTTCGCGCCGGACGACCTGCGCGAGACCTTCGGCGAGCTGTTGGCGGAGCATGGCCTGACCCAGCTGCGCATCGCCGAGACGGAGAAGTACGCGCACGTGACGTTCTTCTTCAGCGGCGGCCGCGAGGACGTGTTCGCCGGCGAGGAACGCATCCTGATCCCCAGCCCGAAGGTCGCCACCTACGACCTGCAGCCGGAAATGAGCTGCCCCGAACTGACGGCGAAGCTGGTGGACGCTATCGGCTCGGGCCGTTTCGACGCGATCATCTGCAACATCGCCAATCCCGACATGGTCGGCCACAGCGGCGACCTGCAGGCCGCCATCCTCGCCGCACAGGCGGTCGACGTGGCCATCGGCGCGGTGGATGCCGCGGTGCGCGCGGCCGGTGGCGCCCTCATCATCACCGCCGACCACGGCAACCTGGAGATGATGCGCGATCCGGACACCGGGCAACCGCACACCGCGCACACGGTCGGGCCGGTGCCGCTGGTCCTCGTGCTGCCCGACAGCGCCGGCGAACGTGCGGCCACGCTGCGCAGCGGCGGTGCATTGCGCGATGTCGCACCGACGCTGCTCGACCTGCTGGGCCTGCCCCAGCCGGCCGACATGACCGGCCGCAGCCTGATCGACGCCTGATGTCGAACCGCCGGCGCGCCGCGTTCACCGCGATCCTCATCGCCGGGTTGTCCGTCATCGCGGCGGTGCCAGCGCAGAATTCGCGCGAGACCGAACGCAAGCTGGAGCGCGTGCGCGGCGAACTGAAATCGATCGCGCAGGAGCGCCGCCGCTTGGAAGGCGAACGCGGTGCCGCTTCGCGCAAGCTGCGCGAGGCCGACGAGCAGGTCGGCCGCACCACGCGCTCGCTGGCAGAAACCGAAGCCGCGCTCCGTCGCGAGGAAGCCGCGCTGGCCGACCTGCAGGGCAAGCGCGATGCGATGCGCGCCCAGCTCGGCACGCAGCGCCGGCAGCTGTCGGGCCTGGTGCGTGCGGCGTACCTGCTCGGCGACGATGCGCCGCTGAAGGTATTGCTGTCGCAGGACCATGTGGCCGATGCCAACCGGCTGCTGGCATACCACCGCTACGTGCAGCGCGACCAGGCGCGGCGCATCGACATGCTGTCGACCGAACTGGCCACGCTGGACCAGGTGGAACAGGACATCGCCGCGCGGCGCGCGCAGCTGGATGCCGCGCGCCAGCAGCAGCGCTCGCAGGTCGCGCAGCTGGAGAAGGATCGCCGGGCGCGCGCGGGGCTGGTTGCCGACCTGGACGAGCGCTACCAGGACCGCGCCGCCAAGGAAAAAGCACTGGGCCAGGATGCGCGTTCGCTGGAGCGCCTGCTGGCCAGCCTGCGTGCGGCCGCCGCGCGCGCCGAGGCCGAACGCCGCGCTGCCGCGCAACGCGAAGCCGCCGCCAGGAAGCGCGAAGCACAGGGCGCCACGGCCAACCGGCCGGTGCGCAATGCACCCCCGCGCCCGAGCGTCGCATCCGCGCCGGCGCTGAAGGTGGGCGGCCTGGGCTGGCCGGTGTCCGGCAGCCTGCTGGCGCGCTACGGCGGACGCCTGCCGGATGGCCGCGCAAGCACGGGCGTGCTGATCGGTGCACCGGCCGGTACCCCGGTCACCGCGGTGGCCGACGGCACCGTGGTGTTCTCCGAGTGGATGACGGGGTATGGCCTGATCCTGATCGTCGACCACGGCAACGGCTACATGAGCCTGTACGCGCACAACGACAGCCTGCTGAAGGACAGCGGCGACCGGGTGAAGCGCGGCGACAACGTCGCGCGCGTCGGCACCTCCGGCGGCCAGGGCACGCCGGCGCTGTACTTCGAACTGCGCCGCAACGGCCAGCCAGTCGATCCCTCGTCGTGGCTGCAGCGCCGATGAACGGTCGTGCCGGCCGTAACCCGGCTTGAACAAACGGCTTTCACCGCTTCGCGCATAATCCGGTGAACTCCGCGCCCGTGCGTGGAGTCCCTACAGTGGTTCCCCACGGAGTTCCTGCATGCGTTCGCGTCTTTTCCTGGCCTTGACCTTCGCCCTGCTGGGCACGCCCGCGCTGGCCCAGCAGCAGGCGCCTACGCCTGCGCAGGATGGGCCGCCGGTGGTGGCGCCCAGCGACGATCCGGATGCCGCCGAGACAGCGCCAGCCAAGGTGCCGCTGGACGAGATCCGCCGCTACGTGGCGGTGTTCAATGCGGTGAAGGATGCGTACGTCGAGCCGGTGGAGGACCGTAAGCTGATGCAGTCCGCCATCCGCGGGCTGCTGCTGGACCTGGACCCGCACAGCACCTACTTCAACAAGGAAGACGCCGACGCCTTCGACGAACAGGCCAACGGTGCCTACGAGGGCATCGGTGTGGAACTGCTGCAGCAACCGGACAACACGCTGCGCGTCATCGCGCCGATCGACGACACGCCCGCGGCGAAGGCGGGCATCAGGTCCGGCGACATCATCACCGCGATCGATGGCAAGCCGATCAGTGCGGAAGACGGCATGGAACCGCTGCGCGGCCTGCCCGGCAGCAAGATCACGCTGACCCTCCTGCGCGAAGGCACGCCCAAGGCCTTCGACGTGACCCTGGTGCGCGACACCATCCGCATCACCAGCGTGCGCAGCCGCGTGCTGGAACCGGGCTACGGCTATCTGCGCATCAGCGCCTTCCAGACCGATACCGCCGCCGATTTCCAGAAGCAGTTGGAACAGCTGCAGGCCAAGGGTCCGTTGCGCGGCATCGTGCTGGATCTGCGCAGCAACCCGGGTGGCCTGCTGCTGGCCGCCGTGCAGGTGGCCGACGAACTGCTGGACAGCGGCAACATCGTCAGCACGCGCGGGCGCCTGTCGATCAGCGATTCCAAGTTCGACGCCACGCCCGGTGATCGCCTGAACGGTGCGCCGGTCGTGGTGCTGGTGGATGCGGGCTCGGCCAGTGCGTCCGAAGTGCTGGCCGGCGCGTTGCGCGACAACAATCGCGCGCGGGTGGTGGGCAGCCGTACGTTCGGCAAGGGCTCGGTGCAGACCGTGCTGCCGCTGGACAATGGCGATTCGGTCAAGCTGACCACGGCGCGCTATTACACGCCCAGCGGCAAGTCGATCCAGGCCAGCGGCATCGTGCCGGATGTCGTGGTGAAGCCCGAGCCCGGCGCGGGCGCTATCGGCTCGGTCGTCGAGAAGGACGGCCAGCTGTACATCACCGAGGCCACGCTGCCCGGCCACCTGGTCGGCGACGACGAGGGCAAGGTGCCCTACCAGCCGGGCGACGTCCTGGAAGGCGACAAGCCGATCACCGCCGCACTGGCGGAACTGAAGAAGAGCGTCACCGCCGCGCGCACCGCCTCCACCGGCAAGCAGGTGCGCTGAGTCGCGGTCTGGTGCGTGTGGGAGCGACGTGAGTCGCGACACCTCATCGGTGCTCGAAGGCGTACCGCTTCCACAAGACGATGTGCCTCGATGCCGGATCCAGGCTGGTCCTTGAAGTGACGTCGGCTTGACGAACTGCTAGATCGCCAACCCAAGCGACCACGCGACCACGGCCAGTATCACCAACGCGATGGCACCGAGCCAGCGTGGGTGGAAGGCCAAGGTTCGCGAGGTTGGCTCCGGAACGATCCCCCGCTCCAGGCTGGCGATGATCTCGTCCAGCGCATCATCCTGATCCTTGCGATAGGCCGGATCTTTGACCCGGATGTCAGCTTCGTGCAGGTAGAACATGACCTGGGGAGGGAGCTGCACTTCCGGGAACGTGGCGTGTTGCCAGCTGACGAACCGCCGCCCAGCCGCGTACCAGCTGTCCAGACCGTCGCGTGAATCCGGCGAGGAGTGCTGCAGTCGCCGCAGCGCTTGGGCAATCTCTCCGAGTTGCGACGGATCTGCCATCAACGGCTCAACGCGGCTTCGCCGGCAACGGGAACGGCGTGACGACCTTCTCGCCGGTCGCCGCGTCGCGGATCGCCGACTGGCCTTTGCGCTCGACTTCCTCGATGCGGATGATGCTCTGCATGGGCAGGTGCAGCACCTGCGTGCCGCCGAACTCGTCGCGCAGCCGTTCCTCGGTCGGATCGACGACCAGTCCCTCGTGCACGTCGAACACCAGCTCGGCGACCTCGGTGAACCCCCACAGGCCGCTGGCCGCGACCTTGCGCGCGTACAGCTCGTAGACCTTGCTGTGGTTGAGGAAGGTGATCTTGTAGAGCTTGTTCTTCATGGCGCGGATTATAGGCGCGCGTCAGTAGCCCTGGCGCTTGCGCATGCGCCGCGCGATGGCGGCGCGCACGAACAGGGCGAACACCACGCCGAACAGGAAACCGGCGATGTGCGCCGACCACGCCACCGCGCCGAAGGCGGGGCCGATGTAGGCGAACACCACCTGCAGCAGTGCCCAGATGCCGATCAGCACCGACGCGGGCGCCTTCACGAATTCCAGGAACAGGCCCAGCGGCACCACCACGCCCAGCTTGGCAGTCGGGAACAGCGCCAGGTACGCGCCGATCACCGCCGACACCGCACCGCTTGCGCCGATGATCACGCGGTCGGGCGTGCCGATGGTCAGCACGGCCGCCACGTTGGCCACGGCGCCACCCAGCAGGAACAGCAGCAGGAATCGCCACGGCCCCATCGCCCGTTCCGCCGGCAGCCCGAAGATCAGCAGGAACACCAGGTTGCCCAGCAGGTGGGCCCAGTCCGCATGCAGGAACAGCGCGGTGAACAGCCGCAGCACGGTGCCGCGCTGCAGCGACGCCAGCCAGACCTCGGGCGCCATCATTCCGCCCGTCAGCGCGCCCCATTCCGTCACCAGGCTGCGGTGGGCCGCGTCACCCAGCGTCAGCACCCAGCAGAACGCCGCCGACAGCAGCACCACCAGGACCGGCGTGGCCCAGCGCAGCGGCGACTTCTTGCGCGAGGGAATGGAGACGAACATGCAGCGGAAGGGTAGCCGGTCCATGCGGCACTGCCCATGGTGCGATGCAACGAAACTGAATAGGGGCAATGACTTACGACGGATTGTTAGAGTTTAGTTAGCAGGTATACTGCATACGGCGTCGTATGTCGGGAGGGGCTTCCGGCAGGCCGAACGGGTGGACAACACACCCGCGGTCGTTCGCGGCGCCGGCGGTTTTTACCCACGTCTCCGGAGAGATCATTCATGGAATTTGCTAAGAACATCACCCGCGTTTCTGCGCTGGCCCTCGGTATCGCAGGCGTGCTGGCGTACGGCGACGTGCATGCCGCCGCCTTCCAGCTGAAGGAAAACAGCGTCAAGGCCCAGGGCCGTGCGATGGCCGGTGCGGCCTCCGCCAAGGGCGACGCCTCGGTCGTGGTCAACAACCCGGCCGTCATGTCCACCTTCACCGAGCGCACCCTGCAGGCCGACGTCACCGCGATCGACCTGTCCTACGAATTCGAAGGCAGCGGCACCGCCGCGACCGGCACCCCGTTCCAGCAGCCGCTGACCGGCGGCAACGGTGGCGACGCCGGTGACGTGGCCGCCGTGCCGGCCGCGTCCTTCATCCTGCCGCTGAGCGGCGATTTCGAATACCTGACGCTGGGCATGATGATCAGCGCGCCGTTCGGCCTGAAGACCGAATACGACGATGGCTGGAAGGGCCGTTACCACGCGCTGGAATCCGACGTGAAGATCGTCGACCTGACGCTGGCCGCCTCGCTGGAACTGAGCGACCGCTTCTCGGTCGGTGCCGGTTTCATCTACGAGCACGCCGACGTCACCCTGTCCAACGCCGTCGACTTCGGCACCATCATCTGCAGCCAGAACCCGGCCGCCTGCGTCACCCCGAGCCCGGCCGCCGCGCCGTTCGGCCCGCAGCGCAACGACGGTTTCGCCAGCATCAACGGCACCAGCAACAGCTTCGGCTGGATCGTCGGCCTGAACTGGCGCCCGACCGACAAGCTGTCGCTGGGCTACTCGCACCGCTCCGAGATCGACCATGAACTCGAGGGCGATTCGGTGTTCGTCGTGCCGGGCAACGTGCGTGCCGCCTTCGATGCCAATCCGCTCACGCGTCCGCTGTTCCGCAATGGCGGCGGCGGTGCCGACCTGACCACCCCGGCCATCGATGCCTTCAGCGCCACCTACTACGCCACCGACCGCTTCACCGTCATGGCCGAAGTGACGCGCACCGACTGGTCGTCGCTGCAGGAAATCCGCATCGAGTTCGACAACCCGGCGCAGCCTGATTCGGCCGAGGAGTACAACTGGGACGAGAACTTCTTCTACTCGCTCGGTGGCGAGTACAAGTTCAGCGATGCCTTCACCTTCCGCGCCGGCGTGGCCCGCGACGACTCCCCGGTGAGCCGTCCGTACCGCACCCCGCGCCTGCCCGACCAGGACCGCATGTGGTACTCGCTGGGCCTGACCTGGACGGTGTCCGAGCACTTCGAACTGAGCGCCAGCTACGTGAAGATCGACATCGTCGATACGCCCGAAGTGGACCTGACCACCAGCACCCGCGCACGCCTGGTGGGTGACTTCGAAGGCGGCGCCGACCTGTTCGGCGTGTCGATGCAGTACACGTTCTGATCGCAGCGCGAGACGAACAGGAAAACCCCGCCTCGGCGGGGTTTTCTTTTTTGTGGGGTCCGTCCGTTCCGGATCAGTAAGGCAGGCCGGCCACCGGCAGTTCGATCGACCACAGGCTGGCCGCGCCGGTCAGGAACAGCGTGCGCCGCGCGGGGCCGCCGAACGCCGCATTGGTGATGTTGGCATCAACACGGATCGTCGCCAGCACCTCGCCCGCCGGCGAGAACACGCGCAGGCGCTGTTCGCCATGCTCGGTGACGTAGACATTGCCGAGGCAGTCCACGGCCATGCCGTCGCCGCCCGAGACGCGTGCCAGATCCTTTCCCGGCCCGGGCACGCCATCGACCAGCGCATAGGCGCGCAGCACGTCGCCGTCCGCGGTGCCGCCCACCACGTAAAGCGTGTCGCCATCGGGCGAGAGCGCGATGCCGTTGGGATTGCGCAGGCCCGCCTCGACCACCGTCGTCGTGCCGCCGTGGTGGCGGTAGACGCGCGTCTGCGACTGGCCGCCCGGTGCGGCCTTGCGCTGATAGTCCGGGTCGGTGAAGTAGAGGCTGCCGTCGGCGGCCATCACCAGGTCATTGGGCGAATTGAAGGGCTGGCCTTCGAAGCGGGACACCAGCGGTGTGCGTTCACCGGTCGGCAGGTCGATGCGCGCCACCTGCTTGCGGTCGTGCGTGGCGGCGATCAGGTTGCCCTTGGTGTCCAGGCCCAGTCCGTTGCTGCCGCTGTCCGCGACCACGGTCTCCCACCGGTCGGGCGGGGTGAAGCGGCGGATGCGCGAAGGAAAGCGACCGGTGTGCACGAAGTCCGACAGGTACAGCGCGTCGTCGCGCCACACCGGGCCCTCGTAGAGACGGTCCTGGTCGTCGTCGACCCGTGCGGCCTCCACGCGCTGGGCGACCAGTTCGCCGCTGGGCGCGATGCCGGGATCGGCGGGACAGACCTTCTGCCAGGCCGAGGCATGCGCCATCGGGCTGGCGCACAGCGCGAGCAGGGCAAGGGACAGGCGGTGGTGACGCAGCATGGCGATCCTCGGGTCAGGCGGGCAGCCAGCGTACCTCGATCCGGTTGCGTCCCTTGTGCTTGGCCTCATACAACGCCTCATCGGCCAGGCGCATCAGCGTGCTGTATTGCGCATGGCGGTTGGCGGTGAACGACATGCCCAGGCTGACGGTGATGCGGAACGAAGCCCCGACCGGGCTGAATTCCAGCCCCATCACCTGCTGGCGGATGCGTTCGGCCAGCGCCTGTGCGGTTTCCGCGTGCGTGTCCCGCAGCACCAGCATGAACTCCTCGCCGCCCAGCCGCGCGAACAGGTCATCGCTGCGGATGCAGCCGCGCACCACGTCGGAGAAGCGCTGCAGCACCTCGTCGCCGGCATCGTGCCCGTGGTGGTCGTTGACCGTCTTGAAATGGTCCAGGTCCAGCGCGATCACCGCCAGCCCGTGTTCGGCCGAGGCCCACGGGCTGCGTGCCTGCAGTTCGCTGTTCAGGCCGCGCCGGTTGAGCGCGCCGGTCAGGGGGTCGAACAGGGCGCTCTGCCGCAACGGCTCGGCGGCGCGGAAACTGGTCAGCATCAGCATGCAGAAATTCAGCAGGAACCAGATCGACAGGTCCATGTTCACCCAGATGGGATTGGGCCCGTAGCTTCCCGTCAGCGCCGCCAGCAGATCATTGCCGTACAGCCACAGCAGCACGATGCAGCCTGCGATCATCAACCGGGCCGGCACGTGGTCCGGCGCGCTGCGCAGCGCCAGCAGGTGGCGGGCCACCAGCACCAGCACGATGACTTCGGTCGCGCTCATCGCCGCGCCCTGCGCATCCACGGTGCCGGCGAACAGCCAGCCGGCCATCGAGAAACCCATGCACAGCGGCAGCAGCGCGACTTCCCAGCGCCGCAGCGCGCGCTGCTGGACGAACTGGATCATCGACCAGGCAAGCCCCACCAGGCCGGCGCACGCCAGCAGGCCGCCGATGCCGGCGATGCTTTCGGCCAGGGTGGCGTCACCGGCGCGCGACAGCACCTGCGAGGTGCCGTCCAGCATGGCCGCACCCAGCGAGTAGAGGAAATGCGCCACGCCCCACGTGGCGATGCCGCGCACGCCGCGCGACACCTTGCCCACGTACCAGAAGAGCACCAGCAGCACTGCCGCAAGCACGCAGTCGCTGAGCAGCAGGTTGTAGAAATCCGTCGTCATCCGCACCGGGCCGTCTGGCCATCAAGCTTCCTGTCGCCGGTTGAACGCAAAAAACAGGCTGGACCGGCAGGAACGCCGCGGACATGCTGCGTCATCGCCAGTGAAGGTTCAGCGACGCGGTTCGCGGAACGCGGAAAGGAAAAACCCCGCCATGGGCGGGGTCTTCCGGTGCAGCGTGAGGATGCGCGCGTGCGCGCGGCGTCAGTCGCCCAGCGTCAGCAGCGAGGCGTTGCCGCCGGCGGCCGTCGTGTTGACGGTGACCGTCTTCTCGGTGGCGAAGCGCGGCAGGTAGTGCGGACCGCCGGCCTTCGGTCCGGTGCCCGACAGGCCCTGGCCACCGAACGGCTGCACGCCGACCACCGCACCGATCTGGTTGCGGTTGACGTACACGTTGCCCACCTTCACGCGCGAGGCGATGCGGTCGATGGTCTCGTCGATGCGCGAATGCACGCCCAGCGTCAGGCCGTAGCCGGTGGCGTTGATGGCGTCGATGACCTTGTCCAGGTCGTCGGCCTTCCAGCGCACGACATGCAGGGCCGGCCCGAAGATTTCCTTGTCCAGCTGCCCGAGCGACTTGAGTTCCCACGCACGCGGCGCGAAGAAGGTGCCGTGCGCGGTGTCATCGCCTGCGTTGGCCTGCTTGATGAGACGCGCTTCGTTCGCCATGCGCGCGGCGTGGTCGTCGAGGATCTTCAGTGCATCGGCGTCGATCACCGGGCCGACATCGGTCGACAGCAGGCCGGGGTCGCCGACCTTCAGCTCGTCCATCGCACCGGCCAGCATCGTCATCACCTTGTCGGCGATGTCGTCCTGCACGAACAGCACGCGCGCGGCCGAGCAGCGCTGGCCCGCAGAGGTGAAGGCGGAGCCCATCGCGTCCTTCACCAGCTGTTCCGGCAGCGCCGAGGAGTCGGCGATGAAGGCGTTCTGTCCGCCGGTTTCGGCGATCAGGGTGGCGATCGGGCCTGCCTCACGGCCGGCGAGCGCGCGGTTGATGGCGCGCGCGGTGTCGGTGGAACCGGTGAAGGCCACGCCGGCCACGCGCGGGTCCTTGGTCAGCGCGGCGCCGACGGTGGCGCCGTCGCCGGGCAGGAACTGCAGCACGGCTTCCGGAATGCCGGCCTCATGCAGCAGCTTCACCGCCGCATGGCCGATCAGGTTGGTCTGTTCGGCCGGCTTGGCGATCACGCTGTTGCCGGCGGCCAGCGCAGCGCTCACCTGGCCCAGGAAGATCGCCAGCGGGAAATTCCACGGGCTGATGCAGACGAACACGCCGCGGCCCTGCAACTGCAGCTGGTTGGATTCGCCGGTAGGGCCGGGCAGGTGCTCGGGCGCGCCGAACTGCGCGCGTGCCTGGGCGGCGTAGTAGCGCAGGAAGTCCACGGCTTCGCGCACTTCGGCGACGCTGTCGGGGATGGTCTTGCCGGCTTCCTTCACGCACAGCGCGATGTAGTCGGGCAGGCGCTGCTCCAGCAGGTTCGCGGCGTGCTCGAGGATGGCGGCGCGGCTGGCGGCCGGCGTGCGGTCCCAGGCGGGCTGCGCGGCGACGGCGTTCGCCAGCGCCTTCTCGACGGTGCCGCTGTCGGCCGGCTGCCATTCGCCGACGGTCTGGCGGCGGTCGGCCGGATTGGTCACCGGCAACGCCGTGCTGGTGACGACGGCGCCCGGCACCAGCGGCGCGGCGCGCCAAGGCTTGACGGCGGCGTTGATGCGCTCGGCCAGTGCGCGCAGGTCGTTGTCGTTGGCGAGGTTGGCGCCCATGGAGTTGTTCCTGTCTGAATTCTGGATGGGAGCCGGCTGGCTCCGGAAAAGATCGACCGGCAGCGGGATGCGCGGGTGGGGAATCGTGTCGAACCCGGACACGGTCTGCACCGGGTCGCGGATCAGGTCCTCGATGGCCACGTTCTCGTCGGTGATGCGGTTGACGAAGCTGCTGTTGGCGCCGTTTTCCAGCAGGCGGCGCACCAGGTACGGCAGCAGGTCCTCGTGCGAACCGACCGGCGCGTAGACGCGGCAGGGGATGTCGAGGCGGTCCTTCGGCACCACTTCGGCATACAGGTCGTCGCCCATGCCGTGCAGCTTCTGGTGCTCGTATGCGCGTCCCTGTGCGATGCCACGGATGGCCGCGATGGTCTGCGCGTTGTGGGTGGCGAACATCGGGTACAGCGCGTCGCCGTGGTCGAACATGCGGCGCGCGTTGGCCAGGTACGACACGTCGGTGTTCGGCTTGCGCGTGAACACCGGGTAGCCCGGGTGGCCGTCGATCTGCGCGCGCTTGATCTCCGCGTCCCAGTACGCGCCCTTGACCAGGCGCACCGGCATGCGGCGGCCGGTGCGGCGGGCCAGGTCGGCCAGGAAGTCGATCACGTAGGGCGTGCGCTTCTGGTAGGCCTGCACGGCCAGGCCGTAGCCTTCCCAGCCGTCCAGCGACGGGTCGGAAAAAGTGGTTTCGATCAGGTCCAGCGACAGTTCCAGCCGGTCGGCTTCCTCGGCGTCGATGGTGAAGCCGATGCCGTAGGACTTGGCCAGCTGCGCCAGTTCCAGGATGCCCGGGGCCAGTTCCTTCATCACGCGGGCGCGCTTGGCGTGCTCGTAGCGCGGGTGCAGGGCGGACAGCTTGATCGAGATGCTCGGCGCGGCGAAGACATCATCGAAAGGCCCCGTCCGGCCGATCGCATGGATGGCCTTGCGATAGGCCTCCAGGTAGCGCGCCGCGTCCTTTGCGGTCAGCGCGCCCTCGCCGAGCATGTCGAACGAGTAGCGGTAGTCGGCGTTGTCGCCCTTGCGGCTGCGCGACAGTGCCTCGTCGATGGTCCGCCCCATCACGAACTGGTGGCCCATGATGCGCATGGCCTGGCGCACGGCCAGGCGGATCACCGGCTCGCCCACGCGTCCGACCAGGCGCTTGAAGGCGCCGGGCACGTCGGCGCGGGTCAGGTCGTTCAGGTTGACCAGCCGGCCGGTCAGCATCAGGCCCCAGGTGGAGGCGTTGACCAGCACCGAGTCGCTCTGCCCGAGGTGTTTTTCCCAGTCGGCATCGCCCAGCTTGTCGCGGATCAGCTTGTCGGCGGTCTCCTGGTCGGGGATGCGCAGCAGCGCCTCGGCCACGCACATCAGCAGCACGCCCTCCTCGCTGCCCAGGTCGTACTGGCGCATGAAGGCTTCGATGGCGCCCTGGTCCTGGGCGCGGGCGCGGACCCGCTTGACCAGGTCGGAGGCCAGCTTCTGGGCGCGGATCTGCTCCTCGGACGGCAGGCGGGCCTGGGCCAGCAGTTCGCGCACATGTTCAGTTTCGTCGCGCAGCCAGGCCGCCGTGATCGCGGCGCGCAGTGCGCCGGGTTCCGGCGGCAGTTCGGCCGCGATGATGCGGCCCGGGAGATGCCCCGGAGCCTGATCTGCAAGGGGTTGCGGGTGATTCGTCATGGCTGCCAATCGGCCAGGGGAAGCCCGATAGTGTAGGCCTTCGCACCGTTGCCGAGAACGCATGAAGCTTGCCGCAATGCGGTGCGGGGGCTACCATTTAGCGGTTTTCCGCGGCCTCTGCGTGTGGCTGGCGACATGATCGAAGTGGTTCCGTCATCGTGGGGCGGACAGGGCGGGCGGCTCAGGCTGCGGCCGCCCAGGGCGCTGACGCGCCGCCAGTTCGTGATGCTGTTCGCCGCACTGTCGGGGGCGATGTGGGTCGTCGCGATGCTGGGCTGGTGGGGAGGCAATGCCTTCGCCCCGGTGTTCGCATTGCTGCACTCGGGCATCGTGGCGGCTGCGCTCAGGGCACTGTGGCGCAGCGGCGAACGTGGTGAGGACATCAGCATCGGTCCGGAGGCGGTGGAAGTGAGCACCCCCCAGGCCGGACAGGTGTTCCGGGCGCATCCTTACTGGGTACGCCTGCGTATCGAGCAAGGTGGCGAAAGGATTTCGCTGGCGTCCAGCGGCAGGCAGGTCCAGGTGGGCAACTTCCTGGGACCGGCCGAGCGGCAGGAGCTGGCGGGCAAGTTGCAGGATTTACTGGCGGCCGCGAATGGCCGCAACCGATGACGCATTGGGGTCTAGGCAATGACGCAAGTGAATGGTTACTGGAAGCGTTTGACGATGGCGTGCATGGTGCTGGCGATGCCGGCACTGGCGTGGGCGCAGTCGGCGGACCCGAAGCCGTGGCAGCTGAACATGGGCAAGGGCGTGACCGAATCGGCCCGCCACGCCTATGACGCGCACATGATCGCGCTGTGGGTCTGCATCGTGATCGGCGTCATCGTGTTCGGCGCGATGGGCTATGCGATGTTCAAGTTCCGCAAGTCCAAGGGTGCGGTGGCGGCGCAGTTCAGCCACAACACCACGGCCGAGATCATCTGGACCGTCATCCCGGTACTGATCCTGGTGGTCATGGCCTGGCCGGCGACCGCCAAGCTGATCGCCATGTACGACACCCGCGATTCCGAAATGACCGTCAAGGTCACCGGCTACCAGTGGATGTGGAAGTACGAGTACCTGGGCGAGGACGTGTCGTTCACCAGCCGCCTGGACCGTGAATCCGACCGCATCCGCCAGAGCGGCGAGCAGCCCGACCTGGCCAAGAACCCGCACTACCTGCTGGACGTCGACAACCAGCTGGTGCTGCCCACCAACACCAAGATCCGCTTCGTCATCACCGCCGACGACGTGATCCACGCATGGTGGGTGCCGGCGCTGGGCTGGAAGCAGGACGCCATCCCGGGCATCGTCAACGAGGCCTGGACCGACATCAAGGAACCCGGCATCTACCGTGGCCAGTGCGCCGAACTGTGCGGCAAGGACCATGGCTTCATGCCCATCGTGGTGAAGGCCGTGCCGAAGGCCGAGTTCGACCAGTGGCTGGCCTCGAAGAAGCCCGCCCCGGCCGCCGCACCCGCTCCGGCCGCGCCGGTGGAAGAGGCCGCACCGGCCGACGCCACGACGGCCCCGGCCGTTGAAGCCGCCCCCACCGCCGAGACGCCCGCGCCGACCGCGCAGGGCTGATCGACCGTCCGCATCAGCTGCAAGAGATTACGCACATGGCCAACACCGCTGTCGATCATCATGACGATCACCACGGTCACCAGCAGGGTTTCATCGAACGGTGGTTCTTCTCCACGAACCACAAGGACATCGGTACCCTCTACCTGATCTTCAGCTTCATCATGTTCATCATCGGCGCCGCCATGTCGGTGGTCATCCGTGCGGAACTGATGGTGCCCGGCCTGCAACTGGTCAGCCCCGAGTTCTTCAACCAGATGACCACCGTGCACGCGCTGGTCATGATCTTCGGTGGCGTGATGCCGGCGTTCGTCGGCCTGGCCAACTGGATGATTCCGCTGCAGGTGGGCGCGCCGGACATGGCGCTGCCGCGCATGAACAACTGGTCCTTCTGGATCATGCCGTTCGCCTTCACCCTGCTGCTGAGCTCGCTGTTCCTGCCGGGCGGTGCGCCGGCCGGTGGCTGGACGCTGTACCCGCCGCTGTCGCTGCAGGGCGGCTTCAACGTGGCGTTCACCATCTTCGCCATCCACATGATGGGCATCAGCTCCATCATGGGCGCGATCAACATCATCGCAACCGTGCTGAACATGCGCGCGCCGGGCATCGACCTGCTGAAGATGCCGATCTTCTGCTGGACCTGGCTGATCACCGCGTTCCTGCTGATCGCCGTCATGCCGGTGCTGGCCGGCGCGGTGACCATGCTGCTGACCGACAAGTTCTTCGGCACCAGCTTCTTCAATGCCGCCGGCGGCGGCGACCCGGTGATGTACCAGCACATCTTCTGGTTCTTCGGTCACCCCGAGGTCTACATCATGATCCTGCCGGCGTTCGGCGTGGTGTCGGAAATCATCCCGACCTTCAGCCGCAAGCCGCTGTTCGGCTACCAGGCCATGGTGTACGCGACCGCCTCGATCGCGTTCCTGTCGTTCATCGTGTGGGCGCACCACATGTTCACGGTGGGCATGCCGCTGGGTGGCGAGATCTACTTCATGTTCGCCACCATGCTGATCGCCATCCCGACCGGCGTGAAGGTGTTCAACTGGGTCAGCACGATGTGGAAGGGCTCGCTGAGCTTCGAGACGCCGATGCTGTGGGCGGTGGGCTTCGTCATCCTGTTCACCATCGGCGGTTTCTCCGGCCTGATGCTGGCCATCGTGCCGGCGGACTTCCAGTACCACGACACCTATTTCGTGGTGGCGCACTTCCACTACGTGCTGGTGACCGGCGCGCTGTTCTCCATCATCGCCGCCACCTACTACTGGTGGCCGAAGTGGACCGGCCGCATGTACAACGAGTTCTGGGGCAAGTTCCATTTCTGGTGGACCATCGTGTTCGTCAACCTGTTGTTCTTCCCGCAGCACTTCCTGGGCCTGGCCGGCATGCCGCGCCGCATCCCGGACTACAACCCGGTGTTCGCGGACTGGAACCTGATCAGCTCGATCGGCGCGTTCGGCATGTTCGCCACGCCGTTCATGATGGCCGCCATCCTGTGGGCCTCGCTGCGCAACGGTGCCAAGGCCGAGGCACGCGCCTGGGAAAACGCCAAGGGCCTGGAGTGGACCGTGCCGTCGCCGGCCCCGCACCACACGTTCACCACGCCGCCGGTCATCAAGGATGGCGACCTGGCGCACGGCGACGTGACGCACTGAGACCGTTGAGCCGTACCGCATGAACACCCCCGCGCTCAGCCCCGAGGAACTCGCACGCCGCCGCAAGGCGGTGCTGCGCACGGCGTGGGTGATCGGCGGCATCGCGTTCGCGATCTTCGCGGCGTTCATCGGCCGGGCGGTGCTGAGCGCATGACCGCCGCGCGATCCAACTCGGCGGGCCTGTTCAAGCTGCTCGGCGTGGCGCTGGCGGTGTTCGTGCTGACGTTCTCGCTGGTGCCGCTGTACCGCATCGCCTGCGAGAAGGTCTTCGGCATCCGCCTGGAGCAGGGCCCGGGCCAGGCCGCGGTGAATGCCGCCAAGGCCAAGCGTACGGTCACCGTGCAGTTCGACGGTGGCGTGAACTCCAAGCTGCCGTGGGCGTTCCATCCGGAACAGCTGACCATGCAGGTCGTGCCCGGCGAGCTGTACGAGGCGAAGTATTTCGCCCGCAACGACAGCACGCGCGCCATCGTCGGCAGTGCGGTGCCGTCGGTGGCCCCGGCGCAGGCGTCGGGCTACTTCACCAAGACCGAGTGCTTCTGCTTCACCGCCCAGACCCTGCAGGCCGGCGAGAGCCGCGACATGCCGGTGCGTTTCATCGTGGACGCGGACCTGCCGGAGGAAGTGAAGATCATCACCCTGTCGTATACCTTCTTCAAGAACGATGCACTGACCGCGCAGATCGGCACGGGCAATGCATCGACCTCGCCGCTCGCGGCACCCTGATCACGCCTTAGCAAACGGAAACAACGCCATGGCAAATGCCCCTACGCCGGACGCCAACGTCTACTTCGTTCCCCACAGCAGCAAGTGGCCGTTCGTGGGCTCCATCGCCATGTTCGTGACCATGGTCGGCGTGGCCAGCTGGCTCAATGACGTTTCGTGGGGCATGTGGACCTTCTACGCCGGCGTGGTGATGCTGTGCGCGACGTTGTTCATGTGGTTCGGCGACGTGATCCGCGAGTCGGTGAGCGGCCACTACAACCGCCAGGTGGACGTGTCGTTCCGCATGGGCATGGTGTGGTTCATCTTCTCGGAAGTGATGTTCTTCGCCGCCTTCTTCGGTGCGCTGTTCTATGCCCGCACGCTGGCGTTGCCGTGGCTGGGTGGTGAAGGCGACGGCGTGATGACCAACAGCCTGCTGTGGGAAGGCTTCAGCGCCGCATGGCCGAGCGCGGGCCCGGGCCAGGTGGGCGGCCAGTTCCAGACCATCCCCGCGTGGGGCCTGCCGCTGCTCAACACGTTGATCCTGTTGACCTCGGGCGTCACCATCACCATCGCGCACCACGCGCTGAAGGCGGGCAACCGCAAGCAGCTGCTGATCTGGCTGGGCGCCACGGTGCTGCTGGGCTGCGTGTTCCTGTTCTACCAGGCGGAGGAATACGTCCACGCCTACAAGGAGCTGAACCTGACGCTGGGTTCGGGCATCTACGGTTCGACCTTCTTCATGCTGACCGGCTTCCACGGCCTGCACGTGACGCTGGGCACCATCATGCTGGCGATCATCTGGTTCCGTTGCGCCAAGGGCCACTTCACCAAGGACAACCACTTTGGCTTCGAAGCCGTGGCGTGGTACTGGCACTTCGTGGACGTGGTGTGGCTGGGCCTGTTCCTGTTCGTCTACGTGCTGTAAGCGCGCGACAGAAAGACAAAGAAAGGGCCGGCAATGCCGGCCCTTTCTTTTTGCCTGCGGCGAGCCACCGCGGTTGGCCCGGGCGGCTGCGGGGGCGACAATGCGTCAGCCGGGATTGACGCCGTGCGGCTGGATCCACCCCATCTTGATCGACAGCGCGATGATCAGGATCAGCAGCACGGACAGTGCGATCCGGCGCGTCAGTGCATTCACCGTGCGCTTGCTTTCGCCCTTGTCCACCAACAGGTAGTACAGGCCGGCCCCCAGGTTCCACAGGATCAGAACGAGGAAAGCGATGACCAGCAGTGTTTTGAGCGAATCGTTCATGGCGTCCTCGGTGGGGCCTGGCGGTGATGCAGTGCCGCCATTATCGCAGCGTCGCCGTGAGGACGTGCCCGGTGCGACAAAAGGACGCAGGGCATGAGCCGCCGGCGTATGCCGCTGGCGCTGGGGTGGACGCTGGCGGTCCTGGCCATGGTGCTGTTCTGCAGCCTGGGCACGTGGCAGTGGGGCCGGGCCAAGCAGAAGGAAGCGATGCTGGCCGCCACCCGCCAGGTGTTGGACCAGCGCAATCCGGTGCCGCTGGCGGCCGCGGCTGATACGGCGCGCGCGCGCGACTATGACTGGGCGGCCGGCGATGGCGAATTCCTCGCCGGCCCCGCCGTGCTGCTGGACAACCAGACCCGCGAACGGCGTTCCGGCGTCCGCGTCTATCGCGTATTCCGGCCCGCCGCGGGCGGGACGCCGTTGCTGGTGGAGCTCGGTTGGCTGCCCCTGCCGGGCGACCGGCGCCTGCCTGCCATCGCGACGCCGGCGGGAACGCAGCGCGTCGCCGGCCTGCTGGTGCCGCCACCTGCGGGCGGCATCGCAGGTCCCGGCATCGCGCCGCAGCCCAACGGCGACCTGCTCGTGATCGGCATGCAGGCCGAGACGCTGGGCGAAGCGCTGGCCTTGCCGGTGTTGGCGCCGCGCGTCCTCAAGCTGGATCCGGCACTGCCGCTGGGGTATCCGCGCGATCTGGACATCCTGCCCAACACGCTCCCGCCCGAGCGCCACGTCGGGTACGCGGTGCAATGGTTCGCGCTGGCCCTGGCGATGCTGGTGATGGCGCTGGTGCTGACCTGGCATTCGCGCCGGAAGACACGACAGGGGCATTGAACGCCCAGCCGTGAGAAAATGACGGCATGGACCCAAAATCTTTCGATCCCGCCCAGCGGCGTCGCGGGCGGTGGATGCTGGTCGGCTTGTTCGCCCTGTTCTTCGGCACCGTCTTCGGCGCCGGCGTTCTGCGCTTCGCCGGCTGGCAGCCTGCCGCCCACAAGAACCATGGCGTGATGCTGCAACCGCCCGCGGATGCGCGCGCCATCGTGCCGCAACTGGAAGACGGCAGCCCGTATGCCTGGAATCCCGGCGAACGCACTTGGCGCATCGTGGTGGCGCCGCCAGCCGGCTGCGCCACGCCCTGCCTGAAGATGGCGCAGGACCTGGACAAGGTCTGGCAGTTGTTCGGCCACAACGCCGACAAGGTCGAGATCCTCTGGATCGGGCCCTATCCCGATGGCGCTCCGCGTCCGGCGTCGCTGCGCCTCGTGCGCGCCGATTCGCCGTTGCGCGCGGCGTTGCCGCAGCTGGACGATCCCGCCGGCATGCCGGTGTACGTGGTCGATCCGCACGGTTTCGTGATCCTGCGCTACGCCCCGGGTTTCGACCTGGGTGGCCTGCGCACGGACGTATCCAAACTCCTGAAGCTCATCTGAGCTTCCCGCCCGACATGACGCAATGAATGCCACTGCCCGCTCCGTGAATTCCCGCCCTGCCGTCCACAGGCACTTCCATCGAATCGCCTGGCTGGCTGTCGCGTTGACGTTGTGCGTGGTGGTGTTCGGCGCATTCGTGCGCCTGTCCGATGCCGGGCTGAGCTGCCCGGACTGGCCGACCTGCTACGGGCGTGCGGCGTGGCCCAAGGCGATGGACGAAGCGGCCGCGCACGTGGCCAGCGACATCCGTCCGTTTGAAACGCACAAGGCGTGGCGCGAACAGGTGCACCGCCACATCGCGGCCGCGCTGGGCGTGCTGGTGCTGGTGCTGGCCCTGCTCGCCGCGCGCCGGCGCCGCTGGGGCATCGCACAGATCCTGGTGGCGGCGGGGCTGGTCGCCGCGGCGATACCGCTGTACATGCAGGGGCAGCACGTCGCGGCGTCGCTGCTCGCGATCCTGGGCGAAGCGGTGCTGTTGTTCGCAGCCCTGCGCTGGTCGAACCTGGATCTTGCCCGCGCGGCTGCATTGACGCTGGCGGTGATCATCTTCCAGGCGTTGCTGGGCATGTGGACCGTGACGTGGCTGCTGAAGCCCATCGTGGTGATGGGCCACCTGGTGGGCGGCCTGACGACGTTCTCGTTGCTGGTATGGATGGCGTGGCGTGCCACCGACCGACCCATCACGCTGGCAGACGCGATCACGTTGCGTCGCTGGCTGATCGGCGGCCTGGTGTTGCTGGGCGCGCAGATCGCGCTGGGCGGTTGGGTCAGCGCGAACTATGCGGCGCTCGCCTGCGGGCTGGATTTCCCCAAGTGCGTGGGGCAGTGGTGGCCGCCCGCGGACTTCCGCGAAGGCTTCGTGCTGTGGCGCGGCATCGGCGTGGACTATGAGGGTGGCGTGCTGGACGGCGCCTCGCGCATCGCCATCCAGATGACCCACCGCATCGTCGCGGTGGTGCTGGCGCTGTACCTGCTGGCGCTGGCGCTGCGGCTGTTCCGCACGCCGGGCATGCGCAGCTGGGCGGTGACGCTGGTGGTGCTGGTGTCGGCGCAGGTCACGCTGGGCATCCTCAACGTCAAGCTCAACCTGCCGTTGCCGGTGGCCGTGGGCCACAACGCGGGTGCCGTGCTGCTGCTCTTCACCGTGGTCTCGTTGCTGGCGCGCCTGCGCCGACCGGACTGACCATGTCGCTCGCGATCCGGCAGTACTGGGACCTGACCAAGCCGCGCGTGGTGGCGCTGATCGTGTTCACCGCGATCGTCGGCATGTTCCTCGCCATCGACGGGCTGCCCGATGCCACGCAGCTGGTGCGCGGCGCGCTGGGCTTCCTGGGCATCTGGCTGGCCGCCTCCAGCGCTGCCGCCATCAACCAGCTGCTGGATTCTCGCATCGACGCGAAGATGGCGCGCACGTCGTGGCGTCCGCTGGTGCAGGGGCAGCTGAAGCCATGGCAGGCGCTGGTGTTCGCGCTGGTGCTGGCGGCCATCTCGATGGCGGTGCTGGTGCTGTGGGTCAATACCATCACCGCTGTCCTGACGTTCGCCTCGCTGATCGGCTATGCGGTGATCTACACCGTGTTCCTCAAGCGCGCCACGCCGCAGAACATCGTCATCGGCGGCATCGCCGGCGCCGCACCGCCACTGCTGGGCTGGGCCACGATGACCGGCATGCAGGGCGAGTGGGACTGGCCGCATGCATTGCTGCTGGTGCTGATCATCTTCGTGTGGACGCCGCCGCACTTCTGGGCGCTGGCGATCTTCCGCCGCGAGGACTATGCGCGCGCGCTGGTGCCCATGCTGCCGGTGACGCACGGCGTGACCTACACGCGCTGGCAGATCCTGTTCTACACGGTGCTGCTGGTGGAAGTGACGGTGTTGCCGGTGGTGTTCGGCATGAGCGGGCTGTTCTACCTGGGCGGCGCGCTGGTGCTGGGGGCGGTGTTCCTCTGGTATGCATGGCGCCTGCTGGACCCGCCGGACGAATTCTTCGCCATGCGCGTGTTCAACTACTCCATCGTCTACCTGATGGCGTTGTTCGCCTTCCTGCTGGTGGATCACTGGGTGATGCCGCTGTTGCGGCCCGTGGCGTCGGCTGCCGGTATTGAATTTGTGCCAGCGGGGTGATCCCGCTGTTGTAGGAGCGACGTCAGTCGCGACCGTGTGCCACCGACATGCATTGCAGCGGCGACGTGCATTGTCTCGCAGCGTCCGTCGGTAGGGTATGGGTTACACGCGACTCTGTTTGCGCGGTCGCGACCCACGTCGCTCCTACAACGGCTTGGCTGCGTCCGGCCCGCCCAACTTCTCCACCACGACGGGCTCCAGCGTTTTCAGTCCTGCCTTGCGACCTATTTCCAGCGCTTCCTCGCGAGGGACCCCGCGCGCTGCGGCATCCATCGCCAGCAACGCACCGACGCGGTTGCCCGACGCGCAGTGCAGCAGCACGTCGCCCTGCTGTGCCTCCAGCAGGTCGCCCAGCGCTTTCGCATTCGCCGGCGTGATGTCGTCCTTGCCGGCGATCGGCAGCGCGATGTAGTTCATGCCCAGGCGGTGCGCTTCGGTCGCTTCGTCGTAGCCGCGTTCTTCCTGCGCGCCGCGCAGATCGATGACCGTACGCACGCCCTGCCCCTGCAGTCGTGCAAGGTCTTCCAGCGAGGGCTGGCCACCGGTATGCAGACTGGTGCGGGGCTGGCTGAATTCCGCCGCGAAGAGGGTGATGGGCGTGCTGCACAGCAGTAGGGTGAACAGACAACGCAGGATCGACTTCATGATGGCGCTCCTCAGTGGCGACCGATGCGGGCCTGCAGCAGGGCACGCAGTTCGTACTTGTCCGCTTCGTCCAGGCCGATGCTGCGCTGCTTGGCCTGCAGTTCGTCCAGCCTCTGCTGCAGCGTCTGTTTTTCCAGCTGCACGGCGGCATCCAGCAGCTCCGTGCGCCAGCTTTCCTCGTCGCCTGGAATGTCCTGCATCGCGAGCTTCTGCAATGCGTTGACTTCCTCGCGCTCGGCGAAGTGTTCGAGCAGGGCGCCGGTGGTGATGTCCGGCCGTGTCCGCACGATGTCCAGCAGTTCCAGCAACAGATCCATGCCGGGGTGGCGCAGTCCGGAGAAGCCGTGTGACGACTCGATCGCCAACGCCAGTGACGGCTTGTGCAGGATGCGCACGATGATGCTGCGCACCAGGCTGGGCTTGTTGCCACTGCCGCTGGCGGGGCGGCGCGGCGTGCTGGCGGCGGTCGGCGCGGCGTTGGCGTTGCCGCCCGCGCCGACGCCGGTGATCTCGGTGAGGCGCTGGCGCATCAGGTCCCCGAAGGCACCGTCCGGTATCTGCGCCAGCAGCGGGCGCGCGCGCTCGGCCAGGCGCGCCTTGCCGTCCAGGGTGGTCAGCTTGATGTCCTTCGACAGTTCGTCGAAGAAGAACTGCGACAACGGCGTGGCCTGCTGCAGGCGCGCATCGAAGCCCGGCGCGCCTTCCTGCCGCACGATGGTATCGGGATCCTCGCCATCGGGCAGGAACAGGAAGAACGCCTGCCGTCCGTCCTTCATGCGCGGCAGCACCGACTCCAGGGCGCGCCATGCCGCACGCTGGCCGGCGGCATCGCCGTCGAAGCAGAAGTAGACATCCGGCGCGTTGCGGAACAGCAGTTCCGCGTGGTCGGGCGTGGTCGCGGTGCCCAACGTCGCCACGGCCTCTTTCACGCCGTACTGGAACAACGAGACGACGTCCATGTAGCCTTCGACCACGATCAGCCGGGCAATCTTCGTGTTGGCCTGGCGCACCTGCCACAGGCCGTACAGCTCGCGGCCCTTGTGGAACAGCGCCGTCTCTGGCGAGTTGAGGTACTTGGGGCCGTCGTCCTTCTGCAGCACGCGTCCGCCGAAGGCGATCACGCGACCACGGCGATCGTGGATGGGAAACATCACCCGGTCGCGGAACTTGTCGTAGACATGGCCACGGTCGTTCTTGGAGAACAGGCCCGCGCGCTCCAGCAGTTTCATCCGGCGCTCGTCGGTACCCAGCGCGTCTTTCAGCGCGGAGAAGCCATCCGGTGCATAGCCGATCAGGAACTGCGTGCGCGTCGATGCGTCGACGCCGCGGCCATCGAGATAGGTCTTCGCCTTGTCGCTGGTTTCCAGCTGCCGCTGGAAGAAGCGTGCCGCCGCTTCCAGTGCGCCGAACAGGTCGCGGGTATCGTTGTTCTCGTTGCGCTGCTGGGTGTCGCGCGGCACTTCCATGCCGTTCCGGCGCGCCAGCTCTTCCACCGCATCCAGGAATTCCAGCCGGTCGTAGTTGATCAGGAACGACAGCGCGGTACCGTGCGCGCCGCAACCGAAGCAGTGGTAGAACTGCTTGGTCGGCGACACGGTGAACGACGGCGAGCGCTCGTCATGGAACGGGCAGCAGGCCGAGTATTCCTTGCCCTGCCGTTTCAGCGGCACGCGCGCGCTGATCACCTCGACGATATCCGTCCGGGCGAGCAGTTCGTCGATGAAGGCGTCGGGGATGCGGGCCATGGCCGACTAGGATGCCATGCCGGCGCAGTCTCAGGGCGGCGCGGGGGCGGCGGCCCGCGCACGGTGGCGCTGGCGTTCGTCGATCACGGCCGTCAACAGGGCGCCGACGAAAAACACCACGCTGGCGTAGTAGATCCAGACCAGCAGCAGTACCAGCGCACCCATCGAGCCGTACGCACTGTCCGGCGCCGCTTCCGCCAGGTACAGGCCGATCAGGTAGCGGCCCGCGCCGAACAGCGCCGCGGTGATCGCACCGCCCAGGAAGGCCTGCCGCCATGCCACGCGGCGGTCCGGCAGGTAGTGGTAGAAGAAGGCGAATGCCAGCGTGTACAGCAGCAGCGTGGTGGCATAGCCGATCGCCGGCAGCAGCGAGGGCAGGCGGGCGAAGACCACCTGCAACGCGGTGGTGGCGATCATCGATACCACCAGCAGGAAGCCGATCGCCAGCACCACGCCCAGCGAGAACACGCGCTTCTTCACCCACGCCAGCGGGCCGTTGAGGCGCTGCGCATCGGTGCGGAAGATCAGGTTCAGCGCGCCCTGCAGCTGCGCGAACACGACCGTGGCGCCGATGAACAGCAGCGCCGTGCTCCACCATCCCGCCAGCGAACCGACATCCGGGCGCTCGCTGGCGTTGCGGATCACCGTCTCCGCCACGGTGGCGGCGCTGCTCCCCGCCAGCTGCTGGATCTGGTCGACCAGCGACTGCTGCGCCGGCGGATAGAGCGAGGCGGTCAGCCACAACAGCAGCAACAGCAGGGGCGCCAGCGACAGCAGCGCGTAGAACGACAGCGAGGCCGCCTGTGTCATCAGGTCGGTCTCGATGAAGCGTCGCACCAGCGCGGCCGGCAGGCTCTGCTCGACGAGGTCGCCCCAGCGTTTCAGGCGGGACGGCAGGGCGGGAAGGCGGGGGGCATCGGTCACGCGGGCAGCATCGCGCACGCGCCGTCACGGCCGTGTCAGCGGGCGACCCGCATGGCGCTCAGGGTGTCGCGGCCGCGAGCGCGCGCAGGGCATCGCCGCTGACGCGCTGCACGGTCCATTCCTCCATGCCGACCGCCCCCAGGCCGCGATAGAACCGGATCGCCGGCGCGTTCCAGTCCAGCACGGACCATTCGAACCGGCCACAGCCGCGTGCCACGGCGAGTTGCGCCAGATGCACCATCAGGCGCCTGCCCAGCCCCAGTCCGCGATAGGGGGGGAGCACGAACAGGTCTTCCAGATAGAGACCCGGCTGGCCGAGGAAGGTGGAGAAATTGTGGAAGAACAGGGCGAAGCCGGCCGGCTGGCCGTCGACGTGCGCAATCACCACCTCGGCGGCGGGGCGTGGGCCGAACAGGTGCTGTTCCAGCAAGCCGGGCGTGGCGACGGCCTCGTGCGCGAGCTTTTCGTACTCGGCCAGGCCGGCGATGAAATCCAGGATCTGCGGGATGTCGGCGCGGGTGGCCGGGCGCAGGGTGATGGCGGGGCTGTCCATGCCCGCGATTCTAGTCCCGCCGTGGCGGGCGAGTGCGGAGCCGGCAGGCCGGCTCCGCAGGGGATCAGCCGGCGAGCTTCTTCTTGATCAGCGCGGAGACTTGGCCCATGTCGGCCTGGCCGGCCAGACGCGGCTTCAGCACGCCCATCAGCTTGCCCATGTCGGCCGGGCCGGTAGCGCCGGTTTCGGCGATGGCGGCTTCGATGGCGGCCAGGATCTCGGCCTCGCCGAGCTTGGCGGGCAGGTAGCGTTCGATCACCACGATCTCGGCGCGCTCGATGGCGGCCAGGTCTTCGCGGCTGGCAGCCTCGAACTGGTTCACCGAATCCTTGCGCTGCTTGACCATCTTCTCCAGCACGGCCAGCACCGCAGCGTCGTCCAGCTCGATGCGCTCGTCCACTTCGCGCTGCTTGATGGCGGCGTTGATCAGGCGGATGACGGCCAGGCGGTCTTTCTCGCCGGCTTTCATGGCGGCCTTCATGTCATCGGTAAGCTGTTGTTTCAGGGACATGGGCGTTTCTCCGGATGGGCGGGGCCAAAAAACACAAAAAGCCGGCGACGCTTGCGCGTGCCGGCTTCTGGCGAAGCGACGCGGCTCAGTACAGGCGCTGGCGCTTGGTGACGTCGCGCGAGCTGCGGCGCAGCTGACGCTTCACCGCGGCGGCGGCCTTGCGCTTGCGTTCCTGGGTCGGCTTCTCGTAGAACTCGCGCTTGCGGGTTTCGGCCAGAACACCGGCCTTTTCGCAGGTACGCTTGAAGCGACGCAGAGCAAACTCAAAAGGCTCGTTTTCGCGGACTTTGACGCTGGGCATGGAATCTCCGGTACACATGATGACCGGGATCGGCCCGGCGAGCCGCGTATTATAGCGGCTCGGCAGGACGCTGCAACCCACCCCTTGTCCCGCCTTATCCGGAGCCCCAGATTCCCGCCATGCGCGTCCTCGGCATCGAAACCAGTTGTGACGAAACCGGCGTGGCCGTGTACGACACGGGCCTGTCCGGTGCGGCCGGGCTGCGCGCCCACGCGGTATACAGCCAGATCGCCCTGCATGCCGAGTACGGCGGCGTGGTGCCCGAGCTGGCCAGCCGCGACCATGTCCGCAAGCTGCTTCCGCTGGTCCGGCAGACCCTGGCCGAAGCCGGCCTGGGCATGCAGGACCTGGATGGCGTGGCCTATACCGCCGGCCCGGGCCTGGTCGGGGCCCTGCTGGTGGGGGCGGGCGTGGCCCGTTCGCTGGCCTGGGCGCTGGACGTCCCGGCCGTCGGGGTACATCACATGGAAGGCCACCTGCTGGCCCCGCTGATGGAAGACGACCCGCCGGAACCACCTTTCGTCGCCCTACTGGTCTCCGGCGGCCACACCCAGCTGGTGGCCGTGGATGCCATCGGCCGTTACCGCCTGCTGGGCGAAACGCTGGACGACGCCGCCGGTGAAGCCTTCGACAAGACCGCCAAGCTGATGGGCCTGCCCTATCCCGGTGGCCCGCAGCTCGCGGCGCTGGCCGAACAGGGGCGTCCGGGCGCTTACCGGTTTTCCCGGCCGATGACCGACCGGCCCGGGCTGGATTTCAGCTTTTCCGGCCTGAAGACCCAGGTGCTGCTGGCCTGGCGCGATAGCGACCAGAGCGCGCAGACGCGTGCGGACATCGCGCGCGGGTTCGAGGATGCGGTGGTGGAAACGCTGGCGATCAAGTGCCAGCGTGCACTGGATGCTGCCGGCAGCGACGTGATCGTCATCGCCGGTGGCGTGGGCGCGAACAAGCGCCTGCGCGCGCGCCTCCAGGAAATCGCCGCCAAGCGCGGCGGCCGCGCCTGCTTCCCGCGCCCGGCGCTGTGCACCGACAACGGGGCGATGATCGCCTTCGCCGGTGCCCTGCGCCTGCAGGCAGGCCAGCATGAAACCGCCGAAGTGAAGGTCACGCCACGCTGGGACATGGCGACGTTGCCGGCACTGGTGGCCATGACGTGATGGGTGATGGGTGATTCGCGAGAGCCAGGTTCTGCCGTTGCCGCTACCATTCCAATCACCCATTACCCATCATCCATCACGGTCACCATGGACAAGGTTTTCATCGAAGGTCTCGAAGCGGATGCGGTGATCGGCATCCACGACTGGGAACGCCGCATCCGGCAGACGTTGCGCTTCGACATCGAGCTGGGGTTTGACAACCGCATTCCGGCCGCGACCGACGATGTGGCGGATACGCTGGACTACGATGCCATCAGCCAACGCGTTACCGCGTATGTGCAGGCGTCCGAGTTCGGACTGGTGGAAACGCTGGCCGAGCGCTGCGTGTCGCTGGTGATGGAAGAGTTCGGCGTGGCGTGGATGCGGCTCAGGCTGAGCAAGCCCGGCGCGGTGCGCAATGCCATCGCCGTGGGCGTGATCATCGAACGCGGCCGCGCCGACTGACGTGCCCGGGGCGCTTCTGCCATCATGGCGGCCCCGTCCCATCGCCGGCCCTGACGTGAATCCGCATCGCTACCTGTTGTTGCTGGGCACCGCCACCGACGAGGAAGGCCGTCTGCGCCAGGCGCGTGATGGCCTGAAGCGCCATGGTCGCATCCTCGCCCGCAGTGGCGTGGTCCACGGCCCCAGCGTGGTGGAAGGCGACGCGACGCGCTATGCCAACCAGGCGTTGCTGCTCGCCAGCGAACTGCCGCGCAGCGAATTCGCCGACTGGCTGAAGTCGCTCGAGCGCCACCTGGGGCGCCGCCCCGAACAGGCCACCTGCGTCATCGACATCGACCTGGTCGGCGAATGCGATGCCAATGGCGCGATGACATGGCAGAACGATGCCAAGCTCGATGCCCCGCTGTTCCAGGAACTGGTGGCGAAAGTACTGCGCCGCTGAGGCGCGGGAAGCGCAGGCCGCTTCCTTCCTGCAGTCGCGTCGTGCTTCAGATGAAGACCGATCGCCCGCCATCGATGGCGATCACCTGCCCGGTGATGTAGCGGTTGCCGGCCAGCAGCCAGCGGACGGCATCGGCGATGTCCTCGGGTGAACCCTGGCGCTGCAGCGCGGTGCGTTCGCGTACAAGATCCAATGTTTCCGCCTTCACCGGATTCTCCGACCACAGGACGTTGCCGGGTGCGACGGCATTGACGCGTATCTCCGGGCCCAGCTCGCGCGCCAGCGACTGCGTCATCATCACCAGCGCGGCCTTGGCCATGCAGTAGACGGTGTGATGCTTCAGGGGGCGCTGGGCGTAGATGTCGGCCAGGTTGACGATGGCGCCGCCGCTGGCTTTCAGATGGGGCGCCGCCGCCTGCGACAGGAAGAACGGTGCGCGCGCGTTGGACGCGAACAATTCATCCCATTGCGACGGTGTCACCGTGCCGATGGGCGTGGCGTAGTAGGCAGAGGCGTTGTTGACCAGCGCATCCAGGCGGCCGAAGCGACCCACTGCCTGCGCCACCAGTTCCGGCAGCCGGTCGAAAGCCGCCAGGTCCGCCTGGACCGCCAGCGTACTGCCCGCGCGCTGCGCTTCCAGCGCATCCACCAGCGCCTGCATGTCGGCGCCGGAGCTGCGGTAATGCAGCACCACGTCGTAACCGTCCGCATGCAGTTGCCGTGCGATGACGGCGCCCACCCGCTTGGCGGCACCGGTGACGAGGGCGACGGGGCGGGCGTCGGACATGGCGTGCTCCTGCGGGACTGGCCGGCATTGTCGCCGGTTTGCGCGGCCATGCGGACCGGTGGTGCCGGCCGGCCAGTGTGAGGCGAGATACGTGGCGTGCGGCTTGACGGCCCGCATGCTTGCAGGCATGTTGCGATGCATCACCCCTCACCGGGTCTTTCCGGTGCCGGGCAGCGGAAAGGGCGAATGGACTGGGCGAAGTACCGCACCACCACCTTTGATGAACTGATCCAGGCCGATGGCCGGCCGCGCCCGGCTGCGCGACGGGTCGTCGAATACCTGGCCGGGTTGTCCGGCCGCGAAATCGCCGAACGCCAGGTCGCCGCCGACGTCGCAGCGCGGGTCATGGGCATCACCTTCACCGTGTATTCCGATGGCCGCAACGTCGACCGCACGCTGCCGTTCGACCTGATCCCGCGCATCATCCCGTTGAAGGAGTGGCAACGCACCGAAGCCGGCCTGAAGCAGCGCATGCGCGCGCTGAACCTCTTCATCGGCGACATCTACGGCAGGCAGCAGATCGTCAAGGACAAGGTGTTCCCGGCGATGCTGCTGAAGGATTCGGTGAACTTCCGGCCGCACTGCGTTGGCGTGAAGCCGCCGCTCGGCGTCTGGGCGCACATCTGCGGTTCCGATCTGGTGCGCGATGCCGACGGCACGCTGTACGCGCTGGAAGACAACCTGCGCATTCCCTCCGGCGTCAGCTACATGCTGGAAAACCGCATGGTGGCCAAGCGCGTCTTCCCGGAACTGTTCGAGACCAGTTCGATCCTGCCGGTGGACGAATACCCGTCTCAGCTCTATGACACATTGGCGGCGCTGTCGCCGCGCCCGGGCAACACGCCGGTGATCGCGCTGCTGACGCCGGGCGTGTTCAACAGCGCGTACTTCGAGCATGCGTACCTGGCGCAGGCAATGGGCATCGAGCTGGTCGAAGGCAGCGACCTGTTCGTCGCCGACGACGACTGCACCTACATGCGCACGGTGTACGGCCCGCAGCGCGTGGACGTGATCTACCGTCGCGTGGACGACCTGTTCATCGATCCGGAAGTCTTCCATCCCGATTCCGTCCTCGGCGCGCCGGGGCTGATCCGCAGCTGGCGCGCCGGCAAGGTGGCGCTGGCCAATGCGCCGGGCGCGGGCGTGGCGGACGACAAGGTCGTGTTCGCCTACGTGCCGAAGATGATCAAGTACTACCTGGACGAGGATCCCATCCTGCCCAACGTGCCCAGCTACCTGTGCCACAACGCCAAGGAGCGGAAGTACGTGCTGGACAACATCGAGAAGCTGGTGGTCAAGCCAGCCAATGAGTCCGGCGGTTACGGCATGCTGATCGGTCCGCGTTCCACCAAGCGCCAGCGCGAGAAGTTCAAGGCGCTGATCCAGCAGGACCCGCGCAACTACATGGCGCAGCCCACGCTGTCGCTGTCCACCGCCCCCATCGTGACCAAGCAGGGCCCGTCGCCGCGGCACCTGGATCTGCGGCCGTTCGTGCTGTCGCGCAGCGACATCTACGTGACCACCGGCGGCCTGACCCGCGTGGCCATGGAGAAAGGTTCGCTGGTGGTGAATTCCTCGCAGGGGGGCGGCGCCAAGGACACCTGGGTGGTCGACCTGTCCGACGAGCCGGATGGAGGCCACGCCTGATGCTGTCGCGCGTGGCCGAGAATCTCTACTGGTTCAGTCGTTACGTGCGGCGAGCGGAAAACACCGCGCGGCTGGTGGGCGTCGGCAGCCAGTTGCAGCTGGACCTGCCGCGGTCGGTGGGCTTCGCATGGCGCCCGTTGATCGAGACCGTCGGTACCGGCCAGCAGTTCGTGGATTGCTTTCCCGATGCGGGCGACGATGTGGGGGATGTCGAAGTCATCCGGTTCCTGCTGCTCGACGAACGCAACCCTTCATCGTTGCGTACCTCGGTCGATTCGGCGCGCGAGATCCTGCGCAGCATCCGCGACAGCCTGCCGCAGGACGTATGGGAAGCCGTCAACGACCTGCATCTCTACATCGGTGCGCACGGCGAGCGCAGCCTCAGTCGTCGATACCGGGTGGAGTTCCTCAACCGCATCATCGATGGCTGCCTGAAGGTGTCGGGCCTGCTCAGCGCGAATGTCAGCCGGGACATCGGCTACCAGTTCCTGCGCCTGGGCACCGCGCTGGAACAGGCGGACATGACCACGCGCATCATCGATGCCGGTGCGTCCGGGCTGGTCACGCCGCGCAACGAGGAAGACCGGGAAGGGTTCCAGAACATGCAGTGGATGAGCGTGCTGCGTTCGCTGGCGGCCTACCAGATGTTCCGCCGCCACATGCGCCAGCGCGTCACCGCCGAACTGGCGTTGCGCTTCCTGCTGCAGAACAACGAGTTCCCGCGCAGCGTGCAGTTCTGCCTGGCGCGGGCGCTGAGCGTGCTGCCGACCATGCCGGCACGGCCGGGGGTGGACCGCCATCTCAATCGCGTCATCGGCCTGACCCGCAATGCGGACCCCGCATTCCTCGCCGCGCGTAACCCGGCGGTGTTCATGGACGAGATACAGGTGCATCTGGGCGCGTTGCACACTGCCCTGGCAGAAGGCTACTTCCGCGGCTGACACGCAGCTTGCGGTGAAGATTCAGCGCGACCCACCACGACGCTCGCGGTGCCATGCCAGCGCCACGGCCACCAGTTTGCTGGCCACCACGCCCCACCCCAGCAGCAGCGGCCACGTCCACCCATGCCAGCGCGGGGGCAACCAGAAGAGCGCCGCCGCCCCCGCGCAGAACACGATGACGAACAGTGCGATGGCGTGGAGAAACGTCCTCACGGCAGGCGACCGGCAGGGAGCCTGGGATCGCCGCGCTACTGCTGGCCCTGCGAATCGCCGGGATCCTGCCGCGACGGTACGCGCCGCGGTGGCATCACCGGCAGTGGGCCCGCGGGCGCTTCCTGCACCGTCTGCGGTTCCCACGGGAACCGAGGCAGGCTGTGCACGGCGGCTTCCAGCTTGCGTGACCAGGTATCGTGGATCTCCGCATACAGCGGCGTGTCGGCTTCCATGCGCATCTTCTGGGTCAGCTTCAGGTCGCCCGCACGCAGCAGCGCCACGTCCACCGGCATGCCGACGGACAGATTGGAGCGGATGGTGGAATCCAGCGACACCAGTGCGCAGCGGGCGGCGTCCTCCAGCGATGTCTCCGGTCGCACGATGCGGTCCAGGATCGGCTTGCCGTACTTGGATTCGCCGATCTGCAGGTAAGGCGTCTCCGGCGAGGTGGCGATGCAGTTGCCCAGCGGGTAGACCATGTACAGGCCGGGGCGCTCGCCGGCGATCTGGCCGCCGAAGATCAGCGTGGACTGCACGTTGACGCCACTCTGCTGCGCCTCGTCGACCACGCGCGCCTGGCTGGCGACCAGCGTTTCGCCGACATACTCGGCCACTTCGTACAGGTGCGAGAACGAGCGCAGGCTGCGCGGCGCCTTCGGATCGTCCGCGTCGCGCTGCAACTTCGACAGGGTGAGCTGCGTGGTGGCCAGGTTGCCGGCGGACATGATGACGAACACGCGCTCACCCGGCCACTCGAACACGTGCAGCTTGCGGTACACGCGCACATCGTCGAACGAGGCGCTGGTGCGGGTATCCGCCGCGAAGACCAGGCCTTCGTTGACTTCGATGCCGACACAATAGGTCATGACGTGTCCGTTGCTGCTGTGCACCACGATTCTATGCGTGGGCTTCCGGCATTGCCAGCATTTGGCCGAGGGATTGCAGGCACCACGTACAATGGCACTACATCTCACTTTCCGGTGCCGCATGCAGGCCGACCTGCCCCTCCCCGACGACGACGCGCTCGCCCACAGCGGGCGACTGGCCGGATTGATCCGTGCCGAGATCGCCGGCAATGGCGGTCATCTCCCTTTTTCGCGCTTCATGGAGCGCTGCCTGTACGCCCCGGGACTTGGCTACTACAGCGCGGGCAGCACCAAGTTCGGCGAAGCCGGTGACTTCACCACCGCGCCCGAACTGGGTCCGCTGTTCGCCAGTTGCGTCGCGCAGGCGGTGGCACCGGTGCTGCAGCAGGTCGGGCCGCAGGCGGAGTTCGTCGAAATCGGCGGCGGCAGCGGTGCATTCGCCGAGGTCGTGTTGAAGCGGTTGCTGGCGCTGGATGCGCTGCCTGCACGCTATGCCATCCTGGAACCGAGCGCCGACCTGCGCGAACGCCAGCGCGAACGCCTGGCGCAGCGGTTGATCCCGCCGGTGTTCGACCTAGTCGAATGGCTGGACGCGCCGCCGTCGGAAACGTGGCATGGCGTGCTGTTCGCCAACGAAGTGATCGATGCATTGCCGACACCGCGCTTCACGCTGCGGGATGGCGAGGTGTTCGAGGAAGCGGTGGCGCTGGACGACGAAGGCCGTTTCGTGCGAACCGATCGCCCGGCCGATGCATTGCTTGCCGCGGCCGTCCGCCACGTCGAGCGCTACCTCGAGCAGCCGTTCCCCGACGGTTACCGTTCCGAGCTGCTGCCGCAGCTGCCGTACTGGATCCAGGCGGTGATGGGTGGGCTGGACACCGGCGCGATGCTGTTCGCCGACTACGGCTATCCGCGCCGCGAGTACTACCTGCCCGACCGCGACCAGGGCACGCTGCGTGCGTTCTACCGCCACCGCACGCATGCCGATGCGTACCTGTGGCCGGGCCTGCAGGACCTGACCGCCTCGGTGGATTTCACCGCACTGGCCGAGGCCGGTACCAACGCAGGGTTCGATCTGGCCGGTTACACCACGCAGGCGAATTTCCTGCTGGGCAATGGATTGCAGGAGCGCCTGGACGAGGCCGAAGCACGTGCGGACGCCGCCACGTTATTGCGGTTGCGCAACGAGGCCAAGCGGCTGACGCTGCCCAGCGAGATGGGCGAGCGCTTCCAGCTGATGGGCTTTTCGCGCGACGTGGAGTTCGGCACTGCGTTCCTGATGAACGACCTGAGCTGGCGGCTGTGAGCGGCTTCCTCGCTCTCAAGCCGTTCCATCGGCCCCGCGTATGGCTGGGCCTGTGGCTGGTGGCCGTGGCGGCGGTGGTCGTGCTGTCGCTGGTGAACCTGAGCGGCTTGCCGCCGGTGCCGGAGGGCGGCGACAAGGTCGAGCATTTCCTCGCCTATGCGCTGCTGTCGGCGGCCGCCGTGCAGATCTTCCGCGACCGCGGCACCTGCGTCGCCGTGGCCGTCGCCCTGGTCGGCCTGGGGATCGGGCTGGAATTCGCACAGGGCATGCTCACGACCACGCGCATGGGCGATCCACGCGACGCGCTGGCCAATACCCTCGGCGCGATGGCGGGCCTGGCCACCGTGCTGACACCGGCGCGGCACCTGCTGCAGGCGATGGAAGCGCGCCTGTTGCCGGCCCGCGCCTGAGCAAGAAAAAAGCCGGGACATGCCCGGCTTTCTTCCCGCAATCGCGGCAGCGCTCAGCGCGGCTGCAGCGTGATGCGGTCCAGTACCCACATCTGCGGACGCGTATCGCCGGTGAAGCGCACGCACAGGTCCTGCCTGCCGCTCGTGCCCGCGGGCAGGGCGGCGTCCAGGTTGATGAAACCGTCGGCGTCCGGTGCCGCCGGCAACGGCACGGTGGCCAGTGTGCGTCCCTTGCAGCCGCCGCCCAGGATCTCCAGTTCGCCCAGCGGTGACTTCGCCGCTTCGAACGTGCGGTGCGGTTCGTCGTGGGCCAGCTGGAAGTAGTACGGAATGCGTCCGGCGCGCACCTTGATCGAGGCGATGCCGTCCAGGTCCGCCTGGTTCCACTGCCAGCACGGGTAGAAGATGGTGGCGTTGAAGATCGCGCGTTCGCCATCGGCCGGGCCATCGTCTTCCAGGCGCAGCAGCAGGCGGCCGGCATCCGGACATACGGCCATCGCTTCATCCGTGCGCGTCAGCAGGGAGGCGGGCGTCAGCTCGAACGTGGACGCGGGCGCCAGGGCGCGCCCGTCGGCGAACGCCGCCGCGCGCACGGTGGTGGGCAGCTTCGCGGCGATGGGGGCTGCGTACGTTGCCGACTGCGGCGTGGGCGCGCTGCCATCGGTCGTGTAGTGCACCGGGTAGCCCAGCGGATTGGACAGCGTGACCTGCGCCGTGCCGGTCTTGCGATCCTCCTCCACCGCGATGGCCACTTCGAACGGCGTCTTCGCGTAACCCAGCCCGATGGCATCGTAGCGCTTCAACAATGCGGGCAGGCGCGCGGTGAAATCCGCGAAGTCCTTCTTCGCGGCGGGTGACCAGCCGGTTTCGGCGACGGCCGCCAGGCGCGGGAATGCATTGTGCTGCAGCCGTTCGAACGTGCGGGTGTGTTCGGTCCACAGGTTGGCCTGCAGGCCGAGGATGTGGTGGCGCTGGCTTTCTTCCAGTTCCGGCGGCACCGGTTCGAACGCGTAGACATCCTGCAGCGTGATCAGCGCGGGGCGCCCGGGCGGTTCGTTTGGCGATGCGGTCTGCAGGTAGTCCAGGTAGGTCTTGTTCGACGGCGACATCACCACGTCGTGGCCCTGTCGCGCGGCCTTCAGGCCGCCCTCGATGCCGCGCCACGACATGACGGTGGCTTCCGGCGGCAGCTTGGCCTCGAGGATCTCGTCCCAGCCGATCAAGCGCTTGCCATGCCCGGCCAGGTATTTCTCCAGGCGCTCGACCAGATAACCCTGCAGGTCCATCTCGGTCTTCGCGCCGAGCTGGCGCATGCGGGCCTGCTCGCGCGCGGAGGCTTCCCACTGGTCCTTGACCGCTTCGTCGCCGCCGATGTGCACGTAGGTGCCGGGGAACAGCGTGACCACTTCGCCCAGCACGTTCTCGAAGAACGTGATCGTCGGTTCTTCCACGTTGACCAGGTTGGGGAACACGCCCCACTCGTTCGACGGCACCAGCGGTGTGTTGATCGAGCCCAGCTCCGGATACGCGGCAATGGCGGCCGTGGCATGGCCGGGCACGTTGATCTCGGGTACCACGGTGATGTGGCGCTCGGCGGCGTACTTCACCACGTCGCGGATCTGGTCCTGCGTGTAGAAACCGCAGTAGGGGCGCGGTTCGCCCGTCTTCGGGTCTTTGCCGCCATCACCGGCGGGAATGCGGCAGCCGCCGATCTCGGTGAGCTTCGGGTATTGCTTGATTTCGATACGCCAGCCCTGGTCGTCGGTCAGGTGCCAATGCAGGGTGTTGAGCTTGTGCAGGGCCATCGCGTCGATGACCTTCTCGACCTCGTCCACGCTCTGGAAGTGGCGCGCGGGGTCCAGCATGAAGCCGCGCCAGCCGAAGCGGGGGGCGTCCTCGATGTGCAAGGCGGGCAACACCGCGCTGGCGCCATCGCCCTGCGTGATCAGCTGCCACAGCGTCACGGCGCCGTAGAACAGGCCACGCTCATCGGCAGCCTTCACGGTAATGCCGTCGGCGGTGACGTCCAACACGTAGGCCTCCGGCGATGGCGCTTTTGCCGTCGCATCGATGACCAAGCGGATGCCGCCGGTGTTCCCGGTGCCCGCTGGCACGGCCTTGCCCGCCTTGCCCAGGAAGCCGGCGAACTGCGCGGCGACGCGCTGCGCGGCTTCGCCTTCCGCGTGGATCGGCGTGCCCGCGTCCACGGTGAACTGTCCCTGTTTCAGGTCGAGCAGCGCGGGCGCGGGGATCAGGGCCGGGGTGATGACGGCTCCGGTGGCCTGCGCTGCGGGCGCATCATCGGTGCCGGTGCGCGGGCTGCAGGCGGTGGTCGCCAGCAGGGGAACGGTGAAGGCCGCCAAGGCCAGGGCGTGGTACCAGGAGGATCGTTTCATCGTGGCTCTCGGAGTGCGTCGTGGGCAGAGTGCCCAAAAAAAGCGGGCCCGGACAAGTCCAGGCCCGCAGAGGGAGAGAGTCCCTTACATCACCATCATCAGAACTTGAAGCGGAAGTTCAGGTAGTACTGGCGACCGTTGCTGTAGAAGGCATGCGGCAGGTAGCCCGGAACGGCATCGTTCTCGGTGTAGTACTTCAGCTTCGGATCGTTGAGGTTGAGGCCGTCCAGGCTGATCGTCAGCCAGTCGGTCGCCTTGAAGCCGAGCGAGGCCGAAACCGTGTCGAAGTCGTCCTGGTAGAAGTTGTCGGCGCGACTGACGCCGGCATAGAACGAGCTGCGATAGCTGTAGTTCACGCGGGCGTTGAAACGGTCATTCTCGTACCAAGCCGACAGGTTGTACGTGTTCTCGGACGTTCCGTTGAGCGGCTTGCCGCCATCGGCTTCGCCATCCACGTAGGTGTAGTTGGCGTTGATGCCGAAGTTCTCGCCGATCGGCTGCTCGTAAGTCAGCTCCAGCCCCCGGGCCTTGCCGTTCGAATTGACCGGGATCGACACCAGGTAGTCGCTGTAGACGTCGGTGCCGGCGGCCTGGCTGGCCTGCTGGTCCTTGTACTGGACGATGACATTGCCGAAATCGACGTAGCCGTCCAGATCCATCGAGAACACGCTGGCGGCCAGCAGGGCGCGCGGTGCGAAATACCACTCCAGCGAAGCATCGAAGTTGGTCGACACCAGCGGATCAAGGTTCGGATTGCCGCCGCTGCCTTCGTGCGTCAGGTCGTTCAGCGTGAGCGAACCGGCCAGCGCGGAGAAGTCCGGGCGGGTCATCGTCTTGCTGCCCGACACGCGTGCGACCAGGTCGTCGGTCAGTTCGAACTTGAAGTTCACGCTGGGCAACAGCTCGTTGTAGTCGTTGTTGACCAGGACCGGCAGGTAGTCGCCGAATGCCGAACCGGTGATCGCGCCGGGGATGCCGGAATTGACGGCGAGCGCCTGGTTGTAATGGACGTCCGTCGTCGTGCGCACGTAGCGCAGGCCGGCGTTGCCGCTCCAGCGGTCGCCACCGAAGTTCAGCTGTGCGTACACCGCGTTGATGTCTTCCTCCACGCCGTACACGTCGGAGAAGTAGAAGCGCTCGGGGTTGTTCCGGTTGGCGAACTCGGCGTTGATCTGCGCCAGCTGCCCGGGCGTGTAGTACCAGATGCCCGACGGCACGTTGCCGCCGACGCCGCTGCCGAAATCACCCGGGTAGGCGCCGCCTGCAGCAGGATAGGCATTGATGTCGGTCCAGTTGCTGGCCCAGTTCGGGCCCTGGGCGATAGAGAAGTCATTGCTGCGTTCGTGCGTGGCGTAGCGATAGCCGAAGTCCAGCGTGGACAGCACGCCGTCGTCGAAGAAGAACTTGCCGTCCGCCGAGGCCCAGTCCTCCTTGTCCAGCACGTCGATGCCCTGCGCGCCGAAGATCCAGCCGTTCTGTGGCAGGTGGTTGGAGGCCGTGTTGGTGCCGCCCAGCGACCAGTCGATGGGATTACCCACGCCGTTCATGCTCCAGCTTGCGCCGGCATTGCCGGCCACCCCGGTTTCCAGGACATCCTGGGTCGGGCTGGAGCCGGTGCCCTTGGTGGTACCCAGCTGGAAGACGAACTCCAGTGCATCGCTGGCCTTCCATTCGGCGTCGAGCGCGATGTACTTCGAGGTGGAGACCGCGCCGGGACGGGAGATCATGTCGTACACGCCGTAGGGCGTGATCGTGGTGGAGGTCACCGGATCGTAGGTGGCGCTGGTCAGCACGCCGTTCTGCACCGTATAGCTGCTGGGCGTCTGCGAGTTGACGAACTGGCTGGCCCACATCATGTAGTTGCGGTTGTAGTTGTCCGCTTCCAGCTTCGAGTAGAACGCATTGACGTTCAGGGTCAGGTTGTCGGTGACCTTGGCTTCGATGTTGGCGACGCCGCCCTTGCGCTTGCGCACCTGCTCGAAGTAGGCGGCGCCGATCAGGTTGGGATACAGCACGCCATTCAGTTCGGGATTGGTCGACGTGATGGTGCCGTAGCCGCCGACCACTTCCTGGCCATCACGGCGCAGGCTGCGCTCCTCGTTGAACACCTGCACCATGAAGCCCGCGGTGCGCTCTTCATTGCGCCAGTTCAGCAGCGCGTCGAGCTGCGGCTTCGTGTCGCCCGGCAGGTCGGAATGCACCGCGCCGATGGAGCCCTGGATGGTGAGCGGCTCGGCGAACTGCAGCGGACGGCGGGTGATGATGTTCACCGAGCCGGCAGTGCCGCCCTCGACCAGCTTCGCTTCGGAGGTCTTGTGGACGACCACGCGGTCCACGATCTCGGACGGATACAGCGAGTAGCTCACGCTGCGGCCGACGTTGCCCACCTGGCTGAGCACGAACCAGTCACCCGTGCCGATGGTGTGGCCATTGACCAGGGTCTGGGTCAGGCTGGGGTTGGTGCCGCGCAGACTGACGCGGTCGGCTTCGTCGAAGCCGCCTTCGCTGGCGCTGGACGAGGCGATGTTGACGCCGGGCAGCTGGCGCAGGGTGTCGGCCACGTTCTTGGCCGGCAGCTTGCCGATGTCCTCGGCCGTGACGACTTCGACGTGGGTCGCCGCGTCGCGCTTCGCGTCGAGGGCTTTCTCGATGCTGCCACGGATGCCGGTCACCACCACGGTGTCCAGGTCGGTAGCCTGCTGTGCGGGTGCCGGCGTGGATTCCTGCGCGCTGACCTGCAGCGAGAACGCGAGTCCTACCGCGATGGAGGCCGAAAGGATCGATTTGCGGTGCTTCATGATGTCTCTCCCATCATTGTTTTGAGTTTCGGCAACATCTGCTTTCGCTTTCGCCGCCGTGCCTGGTGCTGTGCTGCAAGAAGTGCTGTGCGGATGGCCGCGCACCACGGGTGACGCCTGCGCCTGTCCCGGCGCCTCACTCAATCGCCGTTACGCTGGTCCAGATACCACCGGGCTGCCCCAATCACGCCCAGTTGTCCGTGTTCGACCAGCTTCACGGGAATTCGCTCCAACGCTTCGCGCATCGATCCCTTGTTGAGGAACCGCGGCACGAAGCTGCTGCCAATCAGGAAGTCGCGGATCTTCGGCAGGATCCCGCCCGCCAGGTACACGCCGCCCTGCACGCCGTACAGCAGCGCCATGTCGCCCACCACGCTGCCCAGCAGGCCGCAGAACACGTCCAGGCTTTCGCGGGCGAGCGGATCGCTGCCGTCCAATGCGGCCGCGGTGATCTCGCCCGGCGTGGTGTGGGGATTGGCCTGCCCGCGCACCGCGCAGAGCGTGGCATGCAGGTTCATCAGGCCGGGGCCCGACAACGCGTATTCGACCGGCACGTGCGCGCGGGTCTTCAGCATTTCCGTCAGCAGCGCCATTTCCAGCGCGTTGCCCGCGGTCAGCGCGGCCTGGCCGGCTTCGGTGGCCAGGACCACGGCGCGCTTGCCGGTGGGGATCCACACGGCCGCACCGAGTCCGGTGCCCGGGCCCAGGATCAACGTCGGACCGCGCGCAGGCGCGGCCGAGGGGCCCGTGAGCTGCAGCACCTGGCTGGCATCGACCTGCGCCGAGGCATGCGCCACGGCTTCGAAGTCGTTGACCAGGCGGAAGTCGTCGAAGCCGAGCTGCTCGCGGATCTGCGCGGGTGAGAGCCGCCAGGGCAGGTTGTTGGTGATGACGGTGCCGTCTTCCAGCGGATAACCGGCACTGGCGATCACGCCGCGCGTGATGCGGGCGCCGCCGAGGTGCGACAGGAAGTCCTGCAGGATGTCAGCCAGGGCGGGGTAATCCGCACATGCGTACTTGCGGTAGTCGAGCACGCTGACCGGCGCGGCCGGATCGGCGCTGCCACGCACCAGGCCGATGCGCACATGCGTGCCACCGACGTCGGCGGCGATGAAGGCATCGCCCGCGTGGGTCATGGCATCCGTCGGCAATGGATTGGCGATTGCGACCACACGTCTCCCCACATGTTCGCTGAGCCGGGTTGGCAGGCAACCCTGATGCGGCCGGAGTGTGTGAGGCATTTGACAACGTTGTCAACACTCTGTCATGAAATAGGGGTGGGCACGGTGGTGGATTGGCCTATGGGAAGAACGATCACCGTGTTCAGCTTGTTATTGCCTGCATATCTGGATTTGAAGGTTCATTTTCAGAAGGTTATGAGGCAAGTCCGTACGGACTTTGTGTTGCGCCGCAACAGGATCTGCTGTGACACAAAGGCTGTTTCAGCGGCTGATCCAGGGGGTCCTGGTAGTCCGTCAGGCAATTTTGTGACAACGTTGTTCCCAGTCATTGCCGAGCTCCCGGCCTGCGTCGCAGGCACGCGGTGCCCACGGCCCAGCCATCGCAGGGGAGTTCCGCAGACATGACCGCCGTTCCCGGCCAGCTCCATACGACATCGCGTGCCGCCCCGCGGCATGCCACCTCCATCGCCATCATCGGCATGTTGTTCTTCATCATCGGTTTCTTCACCTGGATCAACGGTCCGTTGATCACCTTCGTGAAGCTGGCCTTCGACCTGGACGAAGTGAATGCCTTCCTCGTGCTGATGGTGTTCTACCTGTCCTACTTCTTCCTGGCCTTGCCGGCGGCCGCCCTGCACAAGCGCACCGGCATGAAGAAGGGCCTGGCGATCAGCCTGTTCGTGATGGCCGTGGGTGCCGCGCTGTTCGGGGAGTTCTCGACGCAGCGCTGGTATCCGGGCGCGCTGTCCGGGCTGTTCGTCATCGGTGGCGGCCTGGCCCTGCTGCAGACGGCGGTGAATCCGTACATCAGTATCCTGGGGCCGATCGAGAGCGCCGCGCAGCGCATCGCGCTGATGGGCATCTGCAACAAGGTCGCCGGCATGCTGGCGCCGCTGGTGATCGGCACGCTGGTGCTGCAGGGCATCGGCGACCTCTCCACCCAGGTGGAAGCGGCGGACGCCGCGACCCGGGCGGTGCTGCTGGACCGGTTCGCCGCCAAGATCCACGCGCCCTACCTGGTGATGGCCGGCGTGCTGGTGGTGGTGGCCATCGCCATCCTGTTCTCGCCGTTGCCGGAGGTGAAATCCTCCGAAGCCAACGCAGAAGCCGCCGGTACCGCGGGCGACGGCGGCCGTCGCAGCATCCTGCAGTTCCCGCACCTGTGGCTGGGCGTGCTGTGCCTGTTCGTCTACGTGGGCGTGGAAGTGCTGGCCGGCGACGCCATCGGCACCTACGGCAATGGCTTCGGCCTGCCGCTGGACCGCACCAAGCTGTTCACCTCGTACACGCTGTTCGCGATGCTGATCGGCTACGTGGTCGGCCTGCTGGCGATTCCGCGGCTGATCTCGCAGGAACGCTACCTCAGTGTGTCGGCGGTGCTGGGCGTGCTGTTCGCGGTGGGCGCCTTCCTGACCGAAGGCTACGTCTCGGTGGGCTTCGTGGCCGCGCTGGGCTTCGCCAACGCGATGATGTGGCCGGCGATCTTCCCGCTGGCCATCAAGGGCCTGGGCCGCTTCACCGAAACCGGGTCCGCGCTCCTGATCATGGGCATCGCCGGCGGCGCGCTGATCCCGCAGCTGTTCGCGGTGCTGAAGCAGCACCACGATTTCCAGCTGGTGTTCCTGGCGTTGGCGGTGCCGTGCTACCTGTACATCCTGTATTTCGCCCTGCATGGCCACCGCGTCGGCCAGGCGCGGTCGGGCTGAACGGCAGGACGGAATCCGGGCATCATTGCGGACTCATGACCATGACAGATTCCAGCATGCGCAGACCCACCATCAAGGATGTCGCCGAGCGCGCCAAGGTGTCGTTGAAGACCGTTTCGCGGGTCATCAACAACGAGCCCTCGGTGATGCAGGGCACCCGCGCGCGCGTGCTGCACGCGATCGCCGAGCTGGACTACGAACCGGACCAGTCCGCGCGCAACCTGCGCAGCGGCACGCCGTTCGTGGTCGGGCTGGTGTACGACAACCCCAATCCTTACCACATCATCGGCGTGCAGAACGGGGTGCTGGCGGCGTGCAAGGAAACCGGCTTCGGCCTGCAGATCCATCCGGTGGATTCCACGTCGCCGCTGCTGGCGGAGGAGCTGGTGGAATTCGTGCAGCGCTCGCGCCTGGCCGGTCTGGTGCTGACCGCACCGATGTCGGAGCGCGCCGATCTGGTCGGTACGCTGGCCGCGCGCGGCGTCAAGCTGGTACGCATCATCGCCGCGACCGAGGATCCCGAAGACGGCCATGCCTGCGTCTACGTGGACGATCGCGATGCCGCCTACGAGATCACCGAACACCTGATCCAGCTTGGCCACCAGCGCATCGGCTTCCTGTGGGGCGGGCTGGCGCACCGGTCCAGCACCGAGCGTTATGCCGGCTACGAGAAGGCACTGAAGGACTACGGCATCACCCTGGACAAGCACCTGGTGGTGCCGGGCGATTACACCTTCGACGATGGCTTCCGCGGCGCGCGCCGGTTGCTGGCGCTGCGCGAACCACCAACCGCCATCTTCGGTTCCAACGACGAGATCGCCGCCGGCGTGCTGGCCGCCGCGAAATCCGCCGGCATGAACGTGCCCTATGACCTGTCCATCGCCGGCTTTGAGGACAGCCCGTTCTCCAAGCAGTCGTGGCCGCCGCTGACCACCGCCAAGCAGGCCACCGAAGACATCGCCAAGCAGGCCGCGCGCCTGCTGATCGCCGGACTGCGCCAGGACGCGTACGACGACCAACCCACCGCCGTGCACAACCAGGGCTTCGTGCCGCAGCTGGTGGTGCGTGGTTCCACTGCGCCGGTCCGCCCGCGCACCGACCGACCCGAACCGCCGACCCATGACTGATTCCGCTCCGCTGCCCAACCCCGCGCAGACCCTGATGCACCAGGAGGCGGCCCAGGCTGCCGACGTCATCGCCGCGCAGTACGCGCGCAATGAAGCCACCGTGCAGAAACTCGCCGCCGACCTGCGCCGCGATCCGCCGCCGTTCGTGGTGACCTGTGCGCGCGGCAGTTCCGACCACGCCGCCACGTACGCGAAGTACCTATTCGAGACGCAGCTGGGGCTGGTGACCGCTTCCGCATCGCCTTCGGTCGGTTCCGTGTACGAAGCGAAGCAGAAGCTGGACGGCGCGCTGTACGTGGTGGTGTCGCAGTCGGGCAAGAGCCCCGACCTGCTGCGCAATGCGTCGGCGGCCGCCGATGCCGGTGCGCGCGTGGTCGCCCTGGTCAACGTGGAGGACTCGCCGCTGGCGGCGCTGGCCGACACGGTATTGCCGCTGCATGCAGGGCCGGAGCGCAGCGTGGCGGCCACCAAGAGTTACCTGGCCTCGCTGGCCGCGATCCTGCAGCTGGCGGCGTACTGGAAGGACGAAGCGCCGCTGCGCGACGCACTGACGCAGTTGCCCGATGCGTTGCGCGCCGCCTGGCAGGCCGACTGGTCGTCGGTGACCGATGGCCTGGTCGATGCGCACAACCTGTTCGTGCTGGGCCGCGGCCTGGGACTGGCGGCGGCGCAGGAAGCCGCGCTGAAGTTCAAGGAAACCTGCGGCCTGCACGCGGAAGCCTACAGTTCGGCCGAAGTGAAGCACGGGCCGATGGCGCTGGTGGGTCCGGGATTCCCGGTGCTCTGCTTCGCGCAGCCGGATGAAACCGAAGCCGGCACGCTGGCGCTGGCGCGCGAGTTCCGCGGGCGTGGCGCCCAGGTGTGGGTCGCCGCGCAGCATGGCGACGCGGGTGCCGCGCGCGAGGACATCCTGCCGCTGGTGCACGGCCCCCATCCGGCCTGTGCCCCACTGTTGACCATCCAGAGCTTCTATCGCGCGATCAATGCGCTCGCGCTGCGGCGTGGCCATAATCCGGACGTGCCGCCGCACCTCAACAAGGTCACCGAAACCGTATGAGTGGTCCCGTTGCCCTGCTCAATGCGCGCGTACTGACCAGCGAAGGCTTCGTCACCGGCCTGGCCGTGGTGATGCAGGAGGGCAGGATCGCGGACCTGGTGGCCAACGACGCCATTCCCGGCGACGCGGCGCGGCGCGATCTGCACGGCGCCTGGCTGCTGCCGGGATTCATCGACGCGCAGGTCAACGGCGGCGGCGGCGTACTGTTCAACAACACGACCACGGTGGATGCGATCCGCACCATCGCGCAGGCGCACCGCCGCTTCGGTACCACCGGCCTGCTGCCCACGCTGATCAGCGACGATGCCAGCGTCATGCAGCGCGCCATCGACGCGACGCATGACGCGATCGCACAGGGCGTGCCCGGCGTGCTGGGCATCCATCTGGAAGGTCCGTACCTCGCGCCCGCGCGCAAGGGCACGCACGACGCCGGCAAGTTCCGCGTGCCGGGCGCCGACGAAGTACGGATGGCGACGTCGCTGGAGAATGGCGTGACACTGCTGACGCTGGCGCCCGAGCAGGTCCCCGCGGACACCATCCGGTCGATGGTGGAACGCGGCGCGATCGTCGTAGCCGGCCACACCGCGGCGACGTATGAGCAGGTCCGCGCCGGCATCGAAGCCGGCATCACCGGCTTCACCCATCTCTACAACGCCATGTCCCCATTGCAGGGGCGCGAGCCCGGCGCGGTGGGCGCGGCGCTGGAGGATGACGGCAGCTGGTGTGGCGTCATCGTCGACGGCGTGCATGTGCATCCGGCCAGCCTGCGCGTGGCACTGGCGGCCAAGCCGCGCGGCAAGGTCTTCCTGGTGACGGATGCGATGCCGATGGTCGGTTCGGACGATCCGTCGTTCGATCTCTATGGCGAGACCATCACCGCCATCGACGGCGTGGTTCGCAATGCAGCCGGTGCGCTGGCCGGCTCCGCGCTGGACATGGGCACCGCCGTGCGCAACAGCGTGCGCCTGCTGGGACTGACATTGGACGAGGCGGCGCGCATGGCTTCGACCTACCCGGCGGAGTTCCTCGGCCTGGGCGCATCGCATGGCCGCATCGCGCCAGGCTACCGGGCTGACCTGGTGGCGCTGGACGAGGATCTGCGCGTGGTCGATACGTGGATCGCCGGCGCCTGATCCTCTGCGGATGGCGCGCATGACCGTCCCGGCAAGCCGTTTCGCTTCCGTCGATGCGCTGCGCGGCATGACCGTGGCGGCCATGCTGCTGGTCAATACGCCGGGCGACTGGGCGCATGTCTACGCGCCGCTGCTGCATGCGGAATGGCATGGGTGCACGCCGGCCGACCTGGTGTTCCCGTTCTTCCTGTTCGTCGTGGGCGTCTCCATCGCGCTGGGCATCGTACCGAGGGTGGAAGCGGGGGCATCCTCGCCCGCGTTGACGCAGGGCGTGCTGTGGCGCGCCGTCAAGATCATCGCGCTCGGGCTGCTGCTGCACCTGCTGGCGTTCTGGCTGCTCGACAAGCCATGGTTCCGGCCATGGGGCGTGCTGCAGCGGATCGGCGTGTGCTTCGCCGTGGCGGGGGTGCTCGCGATCCATGCCACGCCGCGCGTGCAATGGGCGCTGGTCATCGCGCTGCTGTCGGGATACTGGGCCTTGCTTGCCCCGGGGGGCTACGCGCCGTTCACCAATCTGGCGAGCCGCTTGGACACCGCCTTGTTGGGTCCGATGCTTTACCAGTGGGACGCCACCATGCTGCGTGGCCATGATCCCGAAGGCCTGCTCAGCACGTTGCCGGCGCTCGCCACCACCTTGCTGGGGCTGCGCGCCGGTGCGTGGTTGCGGGCGGGCCGGACGAAGTGGCTGCTGGCCGCGGGCGTGGTCTGCCTGCTGGCGGGCGTGGCATGGGCACCGGTCATGCCGCTCAACAAGAACCTGTGGACGTCTTCCTACACCCTGTTCACCGCGGGCTGCGCGATGCTGGCACTGCTGCTGTGCCATGTCGCCATCGATCGCCGTGACTGGTCGGCATGGGGGCGTCGCTTCGGTGTCAACGCCATTGCGGCCTACGTGGGCTCGGCGGCGATGGTCTATCCGCTGATCGCATTGGGCTGGCTGCAGCCGATCTACCATCACGGCTTCGCCGGCTGGATGACGCCGCGCTTCGGACCGTACCTGCCCTCGCTGGCCTTCGCGCTGGCGTTCGTGTCGTTGTGGTGGGTCATCGTGGCCTGCATGGACCGGCGCGGCTGGTACCTGAAGATCTGACGCACCGATCAGCGCTGGGCGGAAGCCCGTCACGCTTTTCTTCACCTGCCGGGTGTACAACAGCGGCGTCCACCTGCCGGGATCATTCCATGAAAGCCGTGCTGCCTGTTCTCTGCTGCCTCCTGCTCGCGAGCTGCGAAAGCGCCAAGGTCGATGCGGAGGGCGCGGAAGTGGTGCTGGTCAGCAAGGCGGCTGAAACCCGAACGCCGACCCTCCTCGTCAACCCGCCGCGCGACATGGCAGAACCCGTGGCTGCAACACCGGTGACGGCAGCCTCACCGCCGGCGTCGGCGTCCGAAGGACAACGCGTGATGGCAGGGCTGTCGCGGGCGCGACAGGTTCCCGACCCGCCGTTCACCAGTACGCCCGTCCTGACCTTCAACGAACCATGGGCGATGACTTTCCTGCCGGACGGTCGCCTGCTGGTCACGGAGAAATCCGGCAAGCTGCGTCTGGCCAATGTCGCCACCGGCCAGGTCGGCGAAGTCATCGGCGTACCGGCCGTGTCGTATGGCGGGCAGGGCGGTTTCGGCGACGTGGTGCTGCACCCGCGTTTCAGCGAGACGCGCTGGGTCTACATCAGTTACGCGGAAGCCGGCAGCAACGGCACCCGTGGGGCGGCGGTGGCGCGCGCGCAGCTGGTCCTCGACGCGTCCGGCAACGGCGGCAGCCTGTCCAACCTGCAGGTCCTCTGGCGCCAGTTGCCGAAAGTGTCCGGCTCCAACCACTTCGGTCACCGCATGGCGTTCGGTGGCGACGGCAAGTTGTGGATCACGTCCAGCGAGCGCGACCAGCAGACGCCGGCGCAGGATCTGCAATCCTCGTTGGGCAAGATGATCCGCCTGAACGACGACGGTTCGGTGCCGCCCGACAACCCCTTCGCCGCCCAGGGCGGCATCGCAGCCCAGGTGTGGTCGCTGGGCCATCGCAATCTGCTGGGCATCGCGTTCGACGCCAGCGGACGGCTCTGGACCCATGAAATGGGTCCCGCCGGTGGCGACGAGCTCAACCTGATCGAACGCGGTGCCAACTATGGCTGGCCCGTCGTCTCCAACGGCGACCACTACGACGGCAGGACCATTCCGGATCATCCCACGCGCCCCGAATTCAACGCGCCCGAGGCGTGGTGGACCCCGGTGATCGCGCCGGCGGGCTTCGTGATCTATTCCGGCAACCAGTTCCCGTGGTTCCGCGGACAGGGATTCATTGGTGGCCTGGCGTCGCAGGCACTGATCCAGATCGAGTTCAATGGCAACCAGGCACGGGAAGTCCGGCGCTACCCGATGGGCCGCCGCATCCGCGAAGTGGAGCAGGGCCCTGACGGCAACCTGTGGCTGCTGGAGGACGGCGGCAGTGGACGCCTGCTGAAACTCACGCCCAACCGCAGCTGAGGTTACTTCGCCTGCGAGTGCGGCAATGGCATGTCGGCGGGCCCGCCAGGCGTCGCGGATGGCTCGCGATGGCGGATATCCAGGTAAAGGCTGTAGGCGGCGGTGAATGCCGGCAGCAGGTTCTGCAGCACGCCGACCGCATCCTGCTTCGACGAGAACAGGAAGTAGCTCAGCGCCATCACGCTGCCGCACAGGCTCATGTACCAGAACAGGCGCGGGATGACCGGTCGCCGCGCACGACGCGAGGCGGTGAACTGCACCAGCCATCGCCCGCCGAACATCGCCGCGCCGGTCAGGCCGATCAGTTTCCAGGGCGTCATGTGCAGGCCGGTCCATCCCAGCCAGAGGATTTCCTGATCCATGGCGCTCATGGCACGCGACCATGGTTGAGTTCGCTGACCGGCGTCACGTGGCTGCGGCGTATCAGCCACACCACGCCGCGCAGGTCGCGGATGCCTACCAGCGCGCGCCCCAGGTTGTTGTACTTGGACGTACCCGAGACGCGCGGACGATGCGATACAGGCACGCTCACCGTCTTCCAGCCCGCGCGTTGCATCAGGGCCGGCAGGTAGCGGTGCATGTGGTCGAAGTAGGGCAGCTCGAGGAACGCCGCGCGCTCGAACAGCTTGATGCCGCAGCCGGTATCCGGCGTGTCGTCGTGCAGCAGTGCCTGCCGGATGCGGTTGGCCCAGCGCGATGCCCAGCGCTTGCTGGTGGAATCCTGGCGATTCACGCGCCAGCCGGCGAAGAGTTTCGTCTGCGCGCCGGCCTGCTCGCGTGCCGCCAGCAGCTTCGGTATGTCGGCGGGGTCGTTCTGGCCATCGCCGTCCAGGGTGACGATCCAGGGCGACAGCGCGTGCTTCACGCCGGTACGGATGGCGGTGCTCTGGCCGCAGCGACGGTGGTGCAGCAGCACGCGAAGTTCAGGCACTTCCTCCTTCAACGCGGCGAGCACCGTGCGGGTGTCGTCGTCCGAGTGGTCATCCACGCAGAGCACATCGAAAGGCACGACGCCGCGCAGATGCTGGGTGACCTCCCGCACCAGTCCACCGATGTTGCCGCTTTCGTTGAAGACGGGGATGACGACCGAGATCGGGCTCATGGCGAACCTCCTGATACCGGTCCGGCATTATCCGCACGGCAGGTCAGGAAAATGTCGTGGTCCGGGCGATACAGGGCGGTCTTCACGTCGGTGAGGCCCAGGACCGTGTGGAACAGGTTGTCGTGGGTGAACTGCCCGCTGCCGGCATGCTGGCGCGCGCAGCCTTGGTCCAGCCGTGTCGCGCGCTGCCAGCCTTCCGAGAACCACGCCACCATCGGCACGTCCAGCTGCTCGCGCGGCGCCAGCGCGCGCGGCATGCCGTGCAGGTACAGGCCCTTTTCGCCAAGCGATTCGCCATGATCCGACACGTACAGCATCGCCGTGTCGTAGCCGGGTACGGTCTTCAGCTGGTCGATGGCACCCGCCAGCACATGGTCCGTGTAGAGCAGGGCATTGTCGTAGGCGTTGACGATCTGTTCGCGGCTGCACCGGCCCAGGTCCGAGGTCTCGCAGACCGGCAGGTACCTGCGGAAGGCGGGCGGGTAGCGTTCGAAGTAGTTGGGGCCGTGGTTGCCCAGCATGTGGAGCACGATCACCTGGTCCCCACGTTGCTTCGCCACCACCGCGGGCAAGCCCTGCAGCAGTACTTCGTCGAAGCAGCGACGTTCCGTGCACGTCCCGGCATCTCCCCGTGCGCGCAGGTCTTCCTGCGGCAGGCCGCTGCAGACACCTTTGCAGCCGGACTGGTTGTCGCGCCACAGCGTGGCGACACCCGCGCGTTGCAGCACGTGAAGCAGCGACTGCTGGCCGCGGATTGCCTTCTCATCGTAATGCTCGCGTCCCAGCACCGAGAACATGCAAGGCAGCGAGACTTCCGTGCTGCTGCCGCAGGCGGTGACGTGCGGGAAGTTGATCACGCCACGCATGGCAAGCTCCGGCGTGGTCTGGCGCGCATATCCGTTGAGCCCCCAGTTGGCCGCGCGTGCGGTTTCACCGACCACGAGGACCAGCAGCCGTGGCCGGCGCCGCCCTGCCGCGGGGGATTGCAGCGCGTCCTCGCCTATCGGTGTCTGGACCCGCGCCTTGCCGGGGGGCTCTTCGCTGACGACTTTCGCGAGCGAGACCAGCACGTTCGCCGGCGTCACCAGATAGCGGACCTCGCGCTGGTTGCGCAGGAACGCGGTAAGTCGCTGCGTGGAGGAGGCCGCGCCTGCGGCGGCCATCAACACCAGGCTGGCCAGCAGTGCGACCCTCGCCAGCACGGCCGGCTTCCATGACCGTCTCTGCACCTTTACCCGCCATGCCAGCATGATCGCCGGCAGTGACGGCAGCAGGGACAGCACGCTATCCATGCCCGCCAGTTCACTGGCTTCGCGCCAGTCGGTGTGCAGCACGTTGCGGATCATGTCCGCATCGATGTAGATGCCGTAGGCCGCCATGTAGTGCCCCGCGAGCGCGGAAACCAGCAGCAGCGCCGTCAGCACGATGCGTGCCGTGCGCTCCCACACCAGGACCGACAGCCAGACCCCATGCACCGCCGTCACCAGCAGGAACAGCGAGGCCGCCCATAGCCACTGGCTTGGCAACGCCGGCGCCGCCGATCTCCAGAACATCGCATTGCTGAACAGGCTGAAGTAGACGGAACCGGCAATGATCAGGCCTTCGCTGCTCATCACGGGGCGCACTTTCGCCAGCGCCCAGGTGCGTTCGCACCAGCGCGGAAGGGAGTGCCACGGCAGGATGGAGGTGCTCATCACGCGGGCTTCCCGGTATTGCCGGCGTGCGCCGCCATGATCCGGTCGACGAGCAGCGTGATGCCCCAGCACAGCGTCAGACTGGCGATGTCGTGCGAGAGGAAGTGCGCGCCGCGCAGTTGCTGCGCGATTCCGAACAGCATGCCGGCCGCCATGCCGGTTGCCAGCCCCAGCCATCGCCAGGACGGCCGCACCTGTGCAAGAAAGAAATAGAGCGCCACCCACGCGTAGCCAGTGGCGGCATGCGCTGCGGGAAAGCAGGCGGGGTCTCCCAGGCCCGCCGGGCGCGCGGCGAACAGCGGAATGAAAGGACGCGCTCCGCCGAATGCCAGCAGATCCCACGGACAGTCCATCTGCGTGATGGACTTCAGCCATGCGACCAGGACACTCGACAGCAGCGTGGCGAGGAGCAGACCTGCTGCCGGACGTGTCCACCGCGCCGCGTCACTCTTGCGCCAGTGCCATGCGGTGGCGGCGAGCAGCGACAGCCAGACGCTGAGGCTGGCCGCGCGTCCGCCACGGTGCATGGCGATCTCCAGCCATGCGTTCTGCCTGAGCGCCCAATGGCCACCTTCCGATGCGTAGACAAGATGCGCCAGCACCATGTCCAGCTGCCGCGACAGCAGCCAGGCCGAGGCTAGAACCGGAATGGACCAGCGCATCCACCGCGGTGATGCGCGGCGATACGCGGAAATGCCTTGCAGGGGAGCGATTGGGAGTGGATGTGGTGAGGCAGCAGACATGCGATGGGGTGGGCGGAGGAGAGTCCGCGCATGCTCGCCGTGGCGGTGTCGTAGTGCGGTCGGAGTGCCGTCGGAGCAGTGTTAATCCGCGTGCGAATGCTTCTCGCACGCAGGCGGCGTTGGCATGCGATTCAGTCTTCGCTGACGTTCGCCGACCAGTCCGCGGGCACCTCGCAGTCCGCCATCCATGCATCGCCCGGTGCCAGGACCCATGCGCGGCGATTGGACGCGCCGATGTCGATGACCCTGGCGGGATCGAGGCAGGGACCGATCGCCTCCTTGCGCAGGAACAGCCAGCGGGTGCGCGGCGCCTCCCGTAGCCACGCGTGCGCGTGCTGCCACTGCGCCGCCCACGGCTGCTTGAAACCGAAGTCGACCGTGGGCCGGTCGGCCTGCAGCAGATGCTGTTCGCGCCAGCCCAGCATGGCCAGTTCGGCATCCGGTCCGATCCGCGCGCCGACGCGCTGCATCAGCGCCTGTGCCGAGCTGTCGGGGCTGAGGGCCGGCATCAGCCCCACGCCGTACGTCGTCCACAGGGCCGCGCTGACAAGCACCACTGCCACGCCGGGCCTGCGCCGCGGCGCGCACCACGCAACGGCCATCACCATCAGTGCGAACGCGCCGAACGCCAGCAACCACATGGCGAGCGTTGCGAGCGTGTCCAGCTCCAGGCCACGCCCTTCGATGATCGCCTGCAGCCGCGCCGGCGGTGCCGCCAGCAACCACGCGCCCATGCCTAGTGCCGCCAGCGACAACATGCCCACGTAGCCCCACAGCACGGCACGTACGCCCGTGCGTTGCAGCAACGCCGGCAGCAGTGGCGCTGCGGCCACGCACAACGCAGGCAGCATCGGGAAGATGTAGACCTCGCGCTTGCCCGGGCTGGCGGAGAAGAACAGCAGCACCAGCAACGACCAACCCAGCAACAGCACCCAGCGTGCATCCGCGCGCCTGATGCGCCGCCACCACGCGGGCAGCAGCCAAGGCGCCAGCAGCACGCCCGGCAGCCACAAGGTGGCCATCACCTGCAGGTAGTACCAGAACGGCCTCACGTGATGCCACGCGTTGGCATAGCGGGTGCCGGTCTGCTTGAAGAGCATGTCGCGCGTGTACTGGTGCAGCGCCGGGTCCGCTGAGGAAAGTGCCGCCAACAGCATCGGCGCCAGCCATACGCCAACCCCCAGCAGGAAGCCCGCCATGCCGGCCCACGCATGCACGCCGCGCACCCGGGCAAGCGCGTGTGGCGATCGCGTTCGCACCCAAAGCCATGGCAGGAACACCAGCAAGGGCAGGAAGCCCACGCCCTTTGTCACCGTACCCAAGCCGGCGGCAAAGGTGCCCAGCGCCAGCAGGCGCGGATCGGCCCGGCCGGAAGCGGGGCGTTCCAGCAGGTAACGCAGCAGTGCCCACAGCGACAGCGTGGTCATGCCCACCAGCACCATGTCGATCTGAGCGCGCTTGGCCTGCAGCCCGAATTGCAGGCAGGCGAATAGGGCAAGCACGGCATACGGCCTCGCCCATCGACCCCACAGGCGTCGTGCCAGGTCGCCGCTCAGCCACAGCACCAGCAGTGCCGACAGCAGCGACGGCAGCAGGAATGCCACCTGCCAGCTGCGTACCGCCAGGTAGCCGGTCGCCTGCAACCACATGAACATCGGTGGCTTCTCGGCGTAGAGCTCGCTGCCGCGATGCGGGAAAAGCCATTGGCCCGATTCCACCATCTGCCGCGCCGCCAGCACGAAGCGCGGCTCGTCCGGCGGCATCGGCTCGCGCATGCCCAGCCCGGCCAGCAGCGACAACGCGACGCACAGCAGCAGCACCGTCACGCCCACGCGCGGGCGGATTTGTGGAACAGTAGGCATCAGGCGCCGTGCCGGAGACGAGGACAGGGCGCCATGCTGGCGTGACCGGCGTGGGAGAACCGTCGGAATGCTTCCGACAGCTTTTCGACGGCGCCGCTGGCACGCTGCCGTTTCTCCCCTTGCCTCCCACGGACGAGTTCCCACCATGCGGCTGCTGGTGATCGAAGACAACCGAAGCCTGGTGGCGAACCTCTTCGACTATTTCGAGGCGCGGGGGCATACCCTGGATGCCGCCCCCGACGGCATCACCGGCCTGCACCTGGCCACTACCCAGGGTTACGACGCCATCGTGCTGGACTGGATGCTGCCGCGGCTGGAGGGGCCCGAAGTGCTGCGCCGGCTGCGGGACGAACACGGGTCCGGCGTGCCGGTCATCATGTTGACCGCGCGCGACGAACTGCCCGACAAGATCGTCGGCTTCCGCGCCGGCGCCGACGACTACCTGACCAAACCGTTCGCGCTGCCCGAGCTGGAAGTACGGCTGGAAGCACTGATGGCGCGCGCGCACGGCCGCCAGCGTCGCAAGGTGCTGGAAGTGCACGACCTGAAACTCGACCTGGCCACGCTGGAAGCTACCCGTGCTGGCCAGCCGCTGCACCTGTACCCCGCCTGCCGCAAGCTGCTGGAAACCCTCATGCAGGCCAGCCCCGCCGCGGTCACGCGCCAGCAGCTGGAGCGCGCGCTGTGGGGCGACAATCCACCGGATGGCGACATGCTGCGCTCGCATGTCTACGAGCTGCGGCGCAGCGTCGACGGCCCCTTCCCGGTGAAGCTTATCCAGACCCTGCCGCGCACCGGTTACCGGATCGCCGTGCCCACCAGGGGACCGGCCGATGAAGCCTAGGCGCAGCCTGCGTTCGCACATCCTGGCCTGGCTGGGCGGTTATGCGTTGCTGCTGACGGCGGCGGTGATGCTGCACGGGTTCCTGGTCAACGAGATCGCCGAGCGGCTGGTATGGGACTCGCTGCTGAAGACGGAACTGGAACACCACCTGCAGCGCAGTGCCGAGGACCCCGGCTACCGCTGGAGCGACACCGACAGCCTGCAGCTCTACACCTCCGCGGAAGCGCGCGCGATGCCTGCCGAAGTGGCGACGCTGCCCGAAGGCATCCACGACGAACTCGTCCTCGGCGACCGCGAAGTCCTGGTGCTGGTGCAGACCGTCGATGGCGTTCGCTACACCCTGGTGCTGGACATCACCGAGCTGGAATCGCAGGAGGACACGCTGACCCTGCTCGTGTTCGGGCTGGCGGTGACGCTGGTGCTGGTGATGGGCACGCTGGTGGCCTGGGGCCTGCGCCGTTCGTTGCGCCCGCTGACGCAACTTGCTGACGACATCGGTGCGCTGGAACCGGACCACACCGGCCAGCGCATCACCGTCGGCGACACCGCCAGCTCCGAGCTGGCCGTCATCGCGGGTGCGTTGAACGACTACCTGCGACGGCACGAAGAGTTCGTCGAGCGCGAACGCGTCTTCATCGATACCGCCAGCCATGAGCTGCGTACCCCCATCGCCATCATCGCCGGCGCCAGCGAACTCGCGCTCGAGCAGCCGGAACTGTCAGCCAGCGCCCGCCACCAGATGCAGCGCGTCCTGCGCACGGCCCGCGACGTGGAGCGGCTGGTCGCTCTGCTGCTCACGCTGGCCAAGGATCCCGAGCGGCTTTCGCGCAGCAACGACATCGTGCCGCTGCACGAACTGCTGCCCGACATCATCGACGACCATCGCTACCTGATGCAGGGCAAGGACCTGACGATCGTTGCCGACGACCTGGCGCCTTGCCATGTGTCCGCGCCGCTGCACATCGTGCAGGCCGCGGTCGGCAACCTCCTGCGCAACGCCATCGAGAACAGCGACCAGGGCACCATCCATGTCCGCCTGGACCCCGACGCCACCGTCACCATCGAAGACCCCGGCCACGGCATGACACCGGAAGAGATCAGCCGCATCTACACGCAGATCGCACGCGGTGGCGGGCGCGAGGGGGGCGGGATCGGCCTGGACCTGCTGGGCCGGCTGTGCGACCACCTGGGGTGGACCCTGTCCATCCAGTCGGTGCCCGGACGCGGCACCATCAGCCGCCTGCGCCTGTCGCGTTGAACGCCCCGGCGTACGCGGGCGCGGTGGCTCAGCGCACCCGGCGGTAGCGCACCTCGTTGTCGCGATCGCCGAGCTGCGAGGTGACGAAGCCTTCGCGCGACTGGTCGATGTCGAACGTGGTATTGCCCACGTTGAGGCGTCCGTCGTTGATCCAGCCATTGACGGTCTGCCCGCGTGAACGCGCAGTCGCACGGCCATCCGATTCGATGGTCAGGGTGACGTCTGCGCCGTACAGCGAGTTGTAGCCCTCGAACGTCCCGACCATCCAGCCCGGAACGTACGAAGAGTGGCGCGCACCCTGATAGCCGTCGTCATCGTACTTGTGGTCCTTGTTGTCGGCGTTGTGCGCCATCGCGCCCAGGATCGCCGCACCGATCAGCACGCCGGCCGCCACCTTCGCATCGTGGTTGTCGCTGTCGTGGTGGCCGGAGGAACCGGTATGCACGCGGAACTGCGCCCGGCATCCGTCATCCACCCAGATCTGGTTGCGGTTGTAGTCCCACGTACGCCCCTGCTGGCACGACGTGCTGGACATCTGGCGCTCCAGGGTGACGTAGCCGGAGGTCGAGATCGGGCAGCTCTGGTAGCGGTCGTTGCGGCTCTCGCAGGTGATGTAGTCGTCGGCCAGTGCCGCGCCGCTCCACAAGGAAGCCGTGGAAACCAGCAGGCATTGCAATGCGGTCGTGCCCTTGTGCGTCATGACATGGACCTCGAGCGTGTTGGAAGGGGAACGCGAGCGCGCTGCGCTCGCCGCCGCATCTTCGCGCAGATGTGACATGGCAACAATCCCCTCAGGGGCGGCGACTTCTAGGTCTGGCGTGCGCGGTGGATCGCTTCGACGCGCGCCTTGCGCATGGCCTCGCCCACCTCCGGTCCGTTCAATCCTTCGCGCGCCACGTCGCGTGCGCTGACCGCGAGGGCGGCTTCGTGCAGACGCACCAGTTCGCGGCCCTGCGGATACTCGGCCTCGGTGCTGCCCAGCCGGCCGCGCTTGTCGGCCTCGCAGACGGTCGCCAGCTGGCTGATGCGCTCGGGCCGACGGAAGGCGTCGCAGCGCGTCAGCAGTTCCAGCACTGTGGCATCGCGCAGTTCCGGCAGGCGATGCACGTTGAGGTGCTCGCGACACGCCATTACCGCCAGCTCGCGATGCTCGGCCGGGACTTTCAGGCGTTCGCACAGCGCCAGCACGGGCTTCACGCCGGCATGCTCGTGGCCGATGTGCCTGGGCAGCACGTCGGCCGGCGTCAACGCCTTGCCCAGGTCATGCACCAGCGCGGCGAAACCGATGACGGCATCGCCCGTTGCCAGCCGCGCCGCCATGTCGCTGACCATCTGCTGGTGCAGGCCGGTATCCACCTCCGGATGGAACTCCGCGCGCTGCGGCACGCCATACAGCGCATCGACTTCCGGCAGCACCGTCGCCAGCGCACCGCATTCGTGCAGGGTGGACAGGAAGGCCGACGGCTGCGCCGAGCCCAGCGCGCGCCGCAGCTCCTGCCAGACCCGCTCCGGCACCAGCGTATCCAGTTCGCCACTGGCTACCATGGCCCGCATCAGTGCCATCGTGTCCGGCGCCACGGTGAAACCCAATGGGGCAAAGCGGGCCATGAAGCGGGCCGCACGCAGCACGCGCAACGGATCCTCGCTGAAGGCCGGGCCGACATGGCGCAGTACGCGCGCATGGGTGTCGGCCACGCCACCGTAGGGGTCGACCAGCGTCCCGTCCGGATCCTGTGCGATCGCATTGACGGTGAAGTCGCGCCGCTGCAGGTCCTCCTCCAGCGTCACCGACGGATCCGCATCCACGACGAAGCCGCGATAGCCGCGGCCGCTCTTGCGCTCGGTCCGTGCCAGCGCGTACTCCTCGTTGCTCTGCGGATGCAGGAACACGGGGAAGTCGCGGCCCACGGCGCGGAAGCCCTGCGCTTCCATCTCCGCCTGCGTGGCGCCGACCACGACCCAGTCGCGGTCACCGGGCGGCAGGCCCAGCAACCGGTCGCGTACCGCACCGCCGACGAGATAGGTCTTCATGCCGTCATGATGCCGGATCGGTGCGTCCGCCGTCTGCTTTCGTCCCCTGTAGGAGCGACGTCGGAAAGCGGAACGATGCAACGCCTCATCGGGCGACTGCCCCTGACTCGCAGCGGAGACGGCGCCATGCATCCGCATACGTCGATGCAGGGGTGGCAGTGCCGATTTACGTCGCTTCTACGGGGAGATCGTCGGGTCAGCTCTTCGGCATCTGCGCCGTGGGGCACGTGAAGGCTTTGCGCTTGGCCTGCACGCGGCCCAGCATGCGGTCGGTGACCGGCAGTGCATTGCCGTTGAGCCGCCAGTCGTAGATCACGCTGAAGGCCAGCACGCGGGCAACGTACTCGCGCGTTTCCTTGTAGCTGATCGTTTCGATCCAGACGTCCGGATCGTAGTTGGGCCGCTGCGCCTGCCAGCGTGCGGTGGGCGCGGGGCCGGCGTTATAGGCGGCGATGGCGACGTACGGCACGCCGTACTTGTCCTCCATCTCGCGCAGGTAGGCGGTACCGATGGCGATGTTGGTGTCCGAGTCGTACAGGCTGGCGGCGCCTGCGTAGGGAATGCCGAGGCGCTTGGCGACGCCGGCGCCCGTGCCCGGCAACACCTGCATCAGGCCCATCGCATTGGCGCCGGAACGTGCCTTCGGGTTGAAGATGCTCTCGGCGCGGATCTCGGCCGCGACCCAGGCCGGATCGATGCCGTGGCGGGCCGCCTCGCGCTGGATGGTGTCGCCGTGATGCAGCGGGAAGCGCAGTTCGTACAGGCGCTGTTCGTCCGGCTGCTTGCCCAGCGAGAACACGGCACGATCGAACCAGCCGTTGTCGCGCGCCACCTCCACGGCGAGGCGGCGCTGGGTGTCGTCGAATCTGGCCAGCGCTTCGTTCCACTCGCTGGTGGCCCAGCCCGGCCGATCCAGCTGCCACAGCTCCATCGCGCGGACGATGGCCGGGTCGCGTGCGACCGCCTGCCGGGCGGCAGCGCCGTCGTTCGGAATCCACGCACACAGTGCATACGGCTGCCCCAGCCTGTCGGCGGCGAGGAAGCCGTGGAAGGTGGCGGTCTTCGCGACTTCACGGAACAACCGCTGCGCGCCGGCCTCGTCCCCGGTCTTCTCGCTCATGCGCGCTTCGAAGTAACGCCAGCGCGAGTCCTCGCGCTGCTTGAGGGGCATCCTGCGCAGGGCGGCCAGCGCCGCCGGCCAGTCGCCGCGCGACATCGCTTCGCGCACGCGCCATTCGTGCAGGCGTTCGTCATAGGACACATCGGGAACGGCATTGAGCCGCCGCGCCGAATCCGGACCGTACGAGGCCACTGTCCACAGCGCGATCTGGTAGAGCACCTGGCCGCGATCCGTTTCCGTCATGCCGAGTGCGTCGGCGTACTGCGACAGTTGGCGCTCGGCGGCATCCGGATCTTTTTCGGCGAGCCGCGCCAGCCCGTGCGCCGCCATGCGGCGGCTGCGCTCGGTCTTCGGCCAGTTCAGCGCGCGCGGGTGCACGCCGTCGATGAAGGCGGCGTAGTCGTTGGCCAGCGTGGCTTCGTCCGCAGGCAGGCCACGTGCGGCACTGCGCATCACGCTGGTCTGGCGTTCGGTCGCGGCGTCGTCGATGCGTTCCCAGCGCAAGGCCGGCGTCAGCCCGCCCTGGCTGGACAGCAACGCGAACACCGGCTCGCAGCCATCAGGCAACGATTTCGCGCCCTTGCGCCAGATCTCCTGCGCCTGCTGCGTCCATTGCGCATCGGTCCTGCCGGTGGCCTGGCGTGCGTTGAGCTCGGCGCATTGCAATGCCGTGCTGGAGCTGGACTTCCATGCCGACAGGAACGTCGGCCAGTCCTGCCGGCGCGCGAGCGCGGGCAACCACAGCGCGCGGAAGCTTTCCGCCACGGCCTGGCCTTCGTAACGCTTGAGGAACGCCTGTGCCTGCGCGGTGGAAATCGCATCCGGGTCGCGGCGCAACGCGGCGAATTCCACCCAACCGTAAAGCGGGTGGCGCGACAGCGCGGCGGAGGGCGACGCAGTAAAACCGCCACTTTCGGCGGCCTGCAGTGCAGCGCGGATCTGCGGACGCTGTGCGTCCAGGGATTGGGCTTCCGCCACACCGGCATGCAGGCCGAAGGTGGCAACGAGTACGATGGCAAGGGGAAGACGGATCATGCCGGCAATATACCGAAGCCGGATGAACGTCCCTGTAGACATCATGGCCGGGAGAGCGCGTTTGGATGGGGTCTGGGTGTTTCCGCTGCTCGGCATCGTGGCCGGCATCCTCGCCGGCCTGTTGGGGATTGGCGGCGGGCTTGTGCTGGTCGCGGCACTGGCCTGGATACTGCCGCTGCATGGCATTCCGAAGGAAGCCGCAATGCACGCCGCGCTCGCGAGTTCGCTGGCGAGCATCGTGCTGACGGCGACGTCGTCGGCGTACGCGCACCACCGCCGTGGCAGCGTGCTGTGGCCGACCGTCAAGTGGATGGTGCCAGGCCTGTTGCTGGGAGGCTGGCTGGGCAGTGGACTGGCGGTCTACCTGGATGACGGCGTGCTGCGCTGGATCGTCGCCGGATACTGCTTCATCGCCGGTGCGCAGATGGCGTTCGGCGGCAATGGCGGACGCGGCGCGGAAGGCGAGGTGGCGCCACCTCGCGGCCCGTGGATGAGTGCGGCGGGTACGGTGGTCGGTGCGGTGTCCGCCGTGGTCGGCATCGGCGGCGGCAGCATGACCGTGCCCTTGCTGGTGTGGCGTGGCGTGCAGCCGGTGCGGGCCGTGGGCACGTCCAGCGCGTGCGGTGTCGCCATCGGCGTGGCCAGTGCCCTGGGCTATGCCCTACACGCGCCCGCGGGCGCATTGCCCGCGCATGCAGTGGGCTACATCTATCTCCCGGCTGCCATCGGGGTGGCGATCGCGTCGGTGCTTGCCGCGCCCTACGGCACGCGCTTGGCGCACCGCATCGGCGGCCCCGCGCTGAAGCGGGTGTTTGCGGTGTTCATGGTGGTGATGGGGACGGGCATCCTGGCGAGCGGGTGACAGGCACGGTGCCGCAAGGAGGTAGCCACATTATCTACATGCATTTACTTGTTAATGATGGTGACGGCTGTGTGTAGAAAGCATCAGGTATCCGTATTTACTCGTTGATAATGTTGGTTACGTTTCTTCGAAAGGTGACTTCCGTCTGTTGTTGCGCGTTTACGGATTCTTTACAAAGGAAGGCGAGGTCATGCCGGGTAAGCAAGGGCAAGATCCAATCCACCATCTTTTGGAGAGAGAAGATGCAAGCGCGTCGTCACAAACTGGCTTCCGCCATACAACTTGCAGTGCTGTGCGCATTACCCGTCCTGGCCGTGGCGCAGGAGGCCACCACGCTGGACACCGTCACCGTGACCGGCAGCCGCATCAAGCGGGCCGAGATGGAAGGCCGCGTGCCGGTGCAGACCCTGTCGCGCGAGGACATCGAGCGCACGGGCCTGACGTCCATCGGTGAAGTCCTGCAGGAGCTGACCGGTTCCGGTTCGGCCCTGAACACCAAGTTCAACTCCTCCGGCAACTTCGGCTTCTCGCCCAATGGCGATGGCGTGGGAGCGGGTTCGGCGCAGGTGGACCTGCGCAACCTGGGACCCAAGCGCGTGCTGGTCCTGGTGGATGGCATGCGCTGGGTCAACGAATCGTCGGCGTCGGGCGTCAGCGCGGCGGTGGACCTCAACACCATTCCGCTGGCGCTGGTGGAGCGCATCGAAGTGCTGGAAGACGGCGCGTCGTCGCTGTATGGCTCCGATGCCATCGCCGGCGTGGTCAACATCATCACCCGTCGCGACTTTGAAGGCGGCCAGGTCACGTTGAACTACGGGCAGTACGACGAAGGCGACGGCGAGATCACCGGCGCCGATGTCGCGTGGGGCTTCAAGACCGACCGCAGCAGCCTGTTCCTGAGCCTCAGCTACACCGATCAGCAGGAAGTGAGCTCGGCGGACCGTCCGATCTCCGCGATTCCCATCCAGGGCGGCAGTTCGCGCATCCTCGGCGGCCGCTATGCCTTCACGGATCCCAGCACCGTCTTCTACGACCTCTCGGTGAAGCCTGGGCAGACCAATCCGGTCTACACGCCCGGCCAGCCCGCCTGCGGCCCTGGCGTCACGCGCACCGACGGCTTCCAGTGCTTTGACTTCGGGCGCGACGCGTTCAACTACGCGCCGTACAACCTGCTCATCACGCCCTCCGAGCGCACGGGTGTGTTCGGCCAGTACCGCTTCGCGTTCACCGAGCAGCTGAGCTTCTACGCCAAGGCGTTGTACAACCGCCGCGAGTCGACCAACCAGGCCGCGCCGGAGCCGATCGATCTGGGTCCCGGCGCCGGCCCCACGTACACCGCGAATCTGGTGATCCCGGCCAACCATCCGTTCAATCCATTCGGCTTCACGCTGAGCGGTGGACCGGGCGGCAACATCACCACGATCCGTCGCCGTCCGATCGAAGGCGGTCCGCGCATCTTCGAACAGCAGGTCGATACGCAGTATTTCGCGGCCGGTCTGGAGGGTTCGTTCGGCGGTGAGCGCCAGTTCTTCTGGGACGTCAACGCGGCCTACGGCAAGAACGAAGCCGACCAGACCAACCACGGCAGCTACAACGCGCGCAACATCGCCATCGCGCTGGGCGATCCCGCCGTGTGCGCGGCCACCGCGGGCTGCACGCCGTTGGACATCTTCGGCTTCGACACCATCACGCCGGCGATGCTGGCTTACATCAGCCCGCTGTTCCGCGATCGCAGTGAGCAGGAGCTGACGCAGGTCACCGCCAACATCAGCGGCGGCCTGTTCCCGATGTGGGCGGGCGACGTGGAATTCGCGGCCGGCTACGAGTACCGCAAGTACGAAGGCAGCTACAACCCGGACCCGCAAACGATCGCGGGCGAGTACAACGGCGTGCCGTCGGGGGCCACCTCGGGTGACTACGACGTCAATGAAGCCTACGTGGAATTGAACGTGCCGCTGTACGCGCAGAAGGATGGCGCAGGCAAGATCGACCTGAGCCTGGCCGGTCGCTACTCGGACTACTCGACCTTCGGCGGCGAATTCACGCCCAAGTACGGCCTGCGCTGGCAGGTGGCCGAGGACCTGCTGCTGCGCGCGACGTATGCGGAAGGCTTCCGTGCACCGTCGATCGGCGAACTGTATGGCTCGCAGAGCCGCTTCGATGCACAACTGGTGGATCCCTGCCTGGTGCCGCCGGGCGCCCCGGCCGGCTCGGTTGCGCCCATCGCGTGCCCTGGCGTGCCGGTGGGCGCACGGCAGAACGATCCGCAGATCCCGGTCCTGACCGGCGGCAACCCGGAACTGCAACCGGAAACCGCCCGCAGCTTCAGTGCCGGACTCGTCTTCAGTCCGTCGTTTGCCGAAGCCGTGTCGTGGTCGGACAAGCTGGACTTCGAGGTCACGTACTACCGCCACAACCTGGAGGGACCGATCCAGGCGATCGATGCGCAGACACAGCTGGACCTGTGCGCGACCACGCAGGATCCGCAGTACTGCACCGGCATCACGCGCCTGGCGTCGGGCGAAATCGACACGTTCGCCAACTTCCTGGTCAACCTGGGTTCGATCAAGACCAGCGGCTGGGATGCGGACGTGTTCTGGACATTGCCGGAAAGCAATCTGGGCCGCTTCAAGTTCAGCTGGCAGAACACGTTCGTCACCCAGTACGAAGCCATCGGCGCAGGCGGGGTGGTACAGCCGCAGAGTCCCGGCATCGTGGTCAATGACAGCGCCATTCCGGAATGGACATCGACGGCGTCGTTGGACTGGAAGCTCGGCAACTGGAATGCGGCTTGGAGCATTCGCCACCTGTCTGAGATGGAGGAAGCCTGCGTGGCCGCCGATCCGTCCGAGTTCTGCAGCTCGCCGACACGCAACGTGCTGGAAGAGATCACCTACCACGACATCCAGCTGGGTTACGACTTCGACTGGCTGAAGGGGCTGCAGCTGACCGGTGGCGTCAACAACCTGTTCGACAAGGATCCGCCGGTGTGCACCTCGTGCTCGCTCAACGGCTATGAAGCCTCCACCTACGACATCCCGGGTGGCCGCTTCTTCTACGTGCGGGCGAACCTGCGCTTCTGAACCCCGCAGGCAGCTGAAAAGAAAAGCCGGCCTTCGGGCCGGCTTTTTCTTTGCCGATCATCCGGTGCGCCGGTTCAGCGCAGTGCCGCCATCGGCACGTCGATGTTCATGGCCAGCGCTAGATGGTCGGAATTGGCGGCGGGCATCGCGCGCGCATCGGCGGTGGCCATGTCTTCGCTGACGAGGATATGGTCAATGGCGCGCATGGGACGCCAGCTGGGGAACGTGGGCACGCAGAAGGCCGGCGGGCGCAGGCGCGTGTGCTTGTAGAGCACGTCCATTTCCGGCGTGTCGGGGACGCAATTGAAATCGCCCATCAGCACCGCATGCGGATGGTCGGACAGCAGCTCGGCGATGAAGGCCAGCTGCGCGCGGCGTGAGGCGGCGCCCAGCGACAGGTGCGCCACCGCCACGGTCAGGCCTTCCTTGCCATCGCCGAAGCGCGCCATCAGCACGCCGCGGCCGCTGATGCGGCCCGGCAGTGAATGATCGGAGACTTCCACCGGTTCCAGCCTGCTCAGCAGGCCGTTGGCGCTGCCGGCCACGCGCGCGACATTGCGGTTGGGCTGGTGGGTCCAGTAGTCGAACCCCGCGCGCTCGGCCAGGTAATGCGTCTGGTTGGTGAAACCCGAGCGCAGGCTGCCGGGATCGGCTTCCTGCAGGCCGACGATGTCATGCTCGCCGGCCAGCAGCGCGATCGTGTCCAGGCTGCCGCGCTTGTTGCCCGCAGGCAGCGCATGCGACCAGCTGCGAGTCACGTAGTCGCTGTAGCGGCGCGTGCTGGAGCCTGCCTGGATGTTGGCGCTCAGCACGCGCAGCCGCCGCGTGGCCGGAGTGTCGGTCATGGAAGTGGGGGCTTCCGTGGCGTTCAGCGCGAAGCGCGTTCCTGCGCGACCAGGTGGTCGACGATGCGCAGCACGTCAGCGTAGGTCTGGCCACCGGTCACGCGATACTTGCCGTTGACGATGATGGTCGGCGTGCCCTCCACGCCCGAACGCTGCGCGAACTGCATGCCGCGGCCGATCCTGGCATTGGTGGCGAAGCTGTTCATCAGCGCGGTGAATTCCTGCGCGCTGACGCCGTAGCCGGCATAGAACTTGGACAGCGTGGCGGCATCGGTCGGCGGCTTGCCTTCACCCGGCAGCGTGCCCTGCAGGTGGATGGCGCTGAAGACGGCGTCGTGGGTCTTGTCCACCAGGCCCTTGGCCTCGGCGGCGTAGTACGCCTTGGCGTAGGGTTCCCACGTCTTGCTGAAGACGACCGGCACGTAGGTCACGCGTACATCGGACGGCTGCTTCTTCTTCCACGCGCTGACTTCAGGTGCGAAGCGCGCGCAGGCGGGGCAGACGTAGCCGAACACTTCCACGACTTCGATCTGGCCGTTGAGCGGCGCGTAGGGCTGGCCGTTGGGGATTTCCACGTAGTCCTTGCCGGGAACCGGCGCCGGGCCTTCCGGCGGCAGGACGGGATTGGTGTTGGCGACAGGCGCGGCGGCCACGGCATCTTCGGCAGCGGCCGCCGGCGTGCCTGCATCCGGCGCGGCGCCGGCGGCGGTCACAGCATCAGCGGCGGGAGCGGCGCTCGCGGCATCGGAGGTGGCGGTAGCGGCGCTGTCCGCCGCCGGGGTGGTGGTGTCGACGGGCTTGGGTCCACAGGCCGCCAGCAGCGGCAGCAGCAGGGACAGCGTCAGGACGAGGCGGGATTTCATCGCTCAGGCTCCAGGTAGCAGGGGAAGTCGGGAAGGGGCGGGGTGCCAGCCGGCACCGGACATCGCATTCTGCACGGCACCGGTGGGCGGTGCCATGACGGGATCATCACTTGCGGGCGCGGCGCTCGCGGGCGACCAGCTGGTCGGTGATGCGCAGCATGTCATCGTGGTTGCGACCCCCGATGACCCGGTACTTGCCGTTCACGATGATGGAGGGCGTGCCTTCGACGCCGGCCATCTGCACCCATTCGCGGGCCTTCTGCACCCGCTGGTCCACGTCCGCGCCACGCAGCGCGGCGCTGAAACGGCCTGCATCCACGCCCTGGCTGGCGTAGAACGCCGTGATCTCGTCCGGCGACGCGTTCTGGATGGGCAGGCTGCCGGTCTTGTGCAGGGCATCGAACACCGCGGCATGCGTGCTGTCCTGCACGCCCAGCAGCTGCGCCGCGTAGAACGCACGCGCGTAGGCGACCCAGTAGCCTCCGAAGGCCGCGGGTACCGGGGTGAAGCGCACATAGCCGGGCTGCTTCTTCTTCCACTGGCTGATGCTGGGCTCAAGGTGCGCACAGTGGATGCACGTGTAGCCGAACACTTCCACCACCTCGACCTTGCCGTCGAGCGGTGCGAACGGCTTGCCTTCCGGGATCACCACGTAGTCCTTGCCTTCGACCAGCGCCGGGACGGGCTTGGCGGCCAGGGCGGTGGCAGGCAGCAGGGCCAGCAGGGTGATCAGCAGGGGCAGCAGGCGAGAGGGCATCGGCGGGTCTCCGTAAGCGGGGCCGGGGCTACAAAAAAGAAACGCCGGCCATGGTGGGGCCGGCGCAATGAACAGGAGCTGGCACTTCCGACCCGGTACGGGCGGCGGAAGTTCAACGATTACTTGGTGCGGCCGGCCTTGGCCGAGGCGAGGTCGTCGGCGCGGCTGTGCAGGCCTTGCAGGTAGCTGGCCAGGGCCTGGATTTCCTGCTCGGTCAACGGCGCGGCGACCTGCGCCATGATGTTGTGCAGGGTCGGGTCCTTCAGCGTGGTGGTGCCGGCCTTGTACTCCTGCAGGCGGCGCACGGTGTAGTCCTGGTTCTGGCCGCCGATGTGCGGATAGGCCGGGCCGGGGTTGCCGGCGCCGCTCGGGCCATGGCACGCCATGCAGGCGGGGATGCCACGCTTGGCGTCGCCGCTGCGGTACAGCTGCTGGCCCACTTCGTAGAACTTCATGCCCTTGTAGGTGCCGTCGGCCACGATGCTGTCGTCGGCCAGGCCGGCGCCGGATTTCTGGGTGGCGAAGTAGGCGCCGACGTCCCGCATGTCCTGCGCGCTGAGGGCCTGGGCGAAGGGCACCATGACGGCGGCCATGCCGGTGTTGCGCTCGCCCGAGGCGAACAGCGCCAGCTGGTGGGCGACATAGCGTTCGCTCTGGCCCGCGATGCGCGGGTACTGCGGATCGCTGGGGTTGCCGTCGGGGCCATGGCAGGCGGCACAGGCAGCGGCCTTGGTTTCGCCCGCCTTGGCGTCACCCCACGTGGTCTTGGCCAGGTTGACCTCGAGCGGGGCGGTCTGGACCGGCGCGTTGTCCGGCACCGGAACGACGGTGGTCTGTGCAAATGCGACGGCACCCACGGCCACGATGGCCAGTCCGGCAAGTCCCATAACGCGAGCGTGGCGCATGCTAAAGCTCCGAAAACCTAGACGATAGCGGCGCAGAATGCGTCCGCGAAATCGGTGAATTATCCCTGCGCGGGACCTGTCCGGTCAATTCAGCGGGCGCGCGGCATGCCCGCAAGGCCGCCGCATGCCATGCTAGCGGCATGTCGAACCCCCTGAATACCGCCAACTACCTGCTCTCCGCCCACACCCCGCGCCAACTGCCCGAGGATGGGGGGTTCGAAGTGGCTTTCGCCGGCCGCTCCAATGCGGGCAAGTCCAGCGCCCTGAATGCGCTGGTCAACCACAACCGTCTGGCACGCGTATCCAAGACCCCCGGGCGCACGCAGCAGCTGGTGTTCTTCCAGGTGCAGCCCGAGCGCTACCTGGTCGACCTTCCCGGCTATGGCTACGCCAAGGTGCCGCAGGACCTCCAGGCGCACTGGCAGGCGTTCATCGACCGCTACTTCCGCACCCGCGAGGCGCTGCGGGGGCTGGTGGTGGTGATGGACATCCGCCACCCGCTGAAGGACTACGACCGCCAGATGCTGGGCTATGCCGTCCAGCGCGGGCTGCCGGCGCACGCGCTGCTGACCAAGGCCGACAAGCTGGGCCGTGGCCAGCAGGGCAACGCGCTGCAGGCGGTGAAGAAGGAACTGTTCTCGGCCTTCGGCGACACCGTCGGCGTGCAGACCTTCTCGGCCGAATCCAAACAGGGCGTGGACGAAGCGCGGACCATCGTGGGCAACTGGCTGGAGTTGTAGCCCCGCCGCTTCGGCACCACCGATGGGATGCTGAAGCCCTTGCGTGGCGACGATCCCGTGCACCCGGTCACGTTATAGTGCCGCCCTTGCAGTGCGGGGGTGCTTCCACGCATTGCGCTTTCCCCCTCGCGCGAGCCCGCCCCTTGTCCAGCCCCAGCCACGTCGCCGACACGCTGATCACCGACCGCACGCAGTTGGTGGAATACATCGCCTCGGGCGAGAAGCCCCCGCAGGACTGGCGCATCGGCACCGAGCACGAGAAGTTCGGCTTCCGCCTGGATGACCTGCGCCCGCCGACCTTCGATGGCGATCGCGGCATCGAGGCCCTGTTGAAGGGCCTGACGCGCTTCGGCTGGGAAGCGATCGAGGAGAAGGGGCGTGTCATCGCCCTGTCCAAGGATGGCGCCTCGGTGACGCTGGAGCCGGCCGGCCAGCTGGAGCTGTCCGGTGCGGCGGTGGAAACGCTCCACCAGACCTGCGTGGAAGTGGGCACGCACCTGAAGGAAGTGAAGCAGGTCGCCGACGAGTTGCAGCTGGGTTTCCTGGGCATGGGCTTCCAGCCCAAGTGGCGGCGCGACGAGATGCCGTGGATGCCCAAGGGCCGCTACCAGATCATGAAGTCGTACATGCCCAAGGTCGGCCAGCTGGGCCTGGACATGATGACGCGCACCTGCACCGTGCAGGTGAACCTGGACTACGCCAGCGAAGCGGACATGGTGAAGAAGTTCCGCGTGTCGCTGGCGCTGCAGCCGGTGGCCACCGCGCTGTTCGCCGACTCGCCGTTCACCGAAGGCAAGCCCAACGGCTACCAGAGCTACCGCTCGCACATCTGGACCGACACCGACGGCGACCGCACCGGCATGCTCGATTTCGTGTTCGAGGCCGGTTTCGGCTACGAGCGCTACGTCGACTACCTGCTCGACGTGCCGATGTACTTCAGCTACCGCGATGGCATCTACCACGACGCCAGCGGGCAGAGTTTCCGTGACTTCCTCAAGGGCGAGCTGCCCGTGCTGTCGGGCGCGCTGCCCACGCTGCGCGACTGGTCCGACCACATGACCACCGCCTTCCCGGAAGTGCGGATGAAGAAGTTCCTGGAGATGCGCGGCGCCGACAGCGGCCCCTGGAACCGCATCTGCGCGCTGCCCGCGTTCTGGGTGGGCCTGTTGTACGACGATGCCGCCTTGGATGCGGCGTGGGACCTGGTCAAGGATTTTTCGCTGGCCGAGCGCCACGCGCTGCGCGACGGCGTGCCGAAGCATGCATTGAAGTTGCCGTTCCGCAACGGCACCGTGCGCGACCTGGCCAGCGAAGCGGTGAAGATCGCCATCGGGGGCCTGAAGCGCCGCGCACGCCTGAACGGCAAGGGCGTGGACGAGAGCGGTTTCCTGGATGCGCTGGTCGAGATCGTCGAAGCGAACGAAACGCCTGCCGAGCGAAAACTGGCCCTGTTCCACGGCGAATGGGGCGGGGATATCGACCGCGTCTTCCGCGCGTTCGCCTACTGACGGTTGTTGTGCCGGCGCCGAATCGGTGTGCCGGGGCTGAACCGGACACGCCCGCTTCCGTCATCCTGATCGACCCATCATCTGGCGGCTGCCTGTAAAATGGTCGTTTTTTGGCCATTCGCATCTTGGAAGTTCCTTACCGGGCACCGGTCAGCGGCCCGACGTTCATTCGCCTGCTCGCCCGCCTGACGACGGCCGAGGTTCCGCCCCCGCACGCCTCCCTGTCCGACCGGTTGAGCCAGTGGATTGACTGGACGCGCGCCGTCGCCCTGTCCAGGGCGCTGGATGGCACGCCACCGATGGAGGCCGGCGCAGCCACATTCGACCGCGCGGAAGATGAGGCGTGCATGCGCACGCGGGCCACGCTGACGCGCGCCGTCATTGACGGTCTGCCTGCCGCCGGATCCATTCCGCTTGCCACCGAACCGGAATACACGGCGTTCCGCCAGCACCATGTCGCCATGCAGCGCGCGATGCTGGTGGCCACCGGCCAACTGCGGGGACGCCTGCGCGACCTGCTTGCGGCGACGTCGCCGGAGCTGGCGCGCCTGGCGGCGGTGGATGCCTCGATGGAGGTCGTACTGAGCCCGCGCGAGCACGCATTGCTCGCCACCGTGCCGGCACTGCTGGAGGCGCATTTCGAACGGCTGCGGCAGGGCGCGCGCGCCGATGCGCCGCCGTCGATGGCGCCAAATGCCTGGCTGGAGGTGTTCCGCCGCGACATGCAGGGCGTATTGCTCGCCGAACTGGATGTCCGTTTTCTACCGTTGGAAAGCCTGCTTGCAGCGCTTCGTACTCACTCCCAGGGACGTCATGTTCAGACAGCTGCTTGATTCCGTTGCCTTCCTTCTCGGCCTGGCCGCGGTGTGCTTCATTGGTGCCGGTTATGTCGGGTCGAACCTGCTGGCGTTGACCGTCACGCTGTTGATCGCCATCGGCTATCTGGCCGGCGCGCTCGAACTGCTGCGCTACCGGCGTGCCACCGCCGCGCTCGCCCGCAACATCTCCGCACTGTCGGAAGCCCCGCCCCGCCTGGAAGACTGGCTGGCCCCGCTCGATCCATCGCTCCGTCCCGCGGTGCGCCAGCGCATCGAAGGACACCGCGTGCCACTGCCTGGCCCGGCACTGACGCCTTACCTGGTGGGCCTGCTCGTCCTGCTGGGCATGATGGGAACGTTGCTGGGCATGATGGCGATGCTGCGCGGAACCGGCCTGGCGCTGGAAACCGCCGCCGACCTGCAGGCGGTCCGCGATTCCCTCGCCGCACCGGTGAAGGGGCTGGGCTTCGCCTTCGGCACCTCGATCGCCGGCGTGGCGACGTCGGCCATGCTGGGCCTGCTGTCCGCGCTGTGCCGGGGCGACCGTTTGCGGGTGGTGCAGGCACTGGATACGAAGATCGCCACCACGCTCCGCGTCCACTCGCAGGCGCACCAGCGTGACGAAGCATTCAAGCTGCTGCAGCGGCAGACGGAGCTGATGCCCGCGCTGATCGAGCGGTTGCAGGCGATGATGGCCACGCTGGAGCAGCAGGGACTTTCCGCCAGCGAGCGCCACGCGGCCCAGCAGGAGGCGTTCCATGCCAGGACGGAAGCGACCTACACGCAGCTGGCAGCCTCGGTGGAGCAGTCGCTGAGGAAGAGCATCTCCGACAGCGTGAGCGCTGCCAGCGATGCCCTGCAGCCGGTGATGGCGGCAACCATGGACGCCATCGCGCAGAAGACCGCGGCGCTGCACGACATGGTGACGCTCGCCGTGGACCGGCAACTGCAGGCGCTCTCGGGGGGGCTTGAAAGCACCACGCGCGACATTTCCACCCTCTGGAACGGTGCGCTGGCCGAACAGCAGGCATCGAACCGGACGCTCGTCCACGATCTGCGCGGTGCGATGGATCAGTTCGGCGCCACGTTCGCGCAGCGTTCGACGGATCTGCTCGACGGGGTTTCCGCTCGCCTCGATGCCACGACAGGCCATGTGGCGGAAGCCTGGAACCAGGCGTTGTCGCGGCAGCAGGACGTCAACACGGCATTGTCCGAGCGCAACCAGGCCGCACTGGCCGCCGCGACAACCGCATTCGAACAGCAATCGGCATCGCTGCTGCGCACGGTGGATGCGTCGCACGCAGCCCTGCAGCAGGGCTTGGCCGAACAGGACCAGCAACGGCTCGCCGCGTGGACCGCTTCACTCGCGGCGATGGCAGCCGCACTGCGCGAGGAATGGGCGCAGGCGGGTACCGACGTCGCGCGCCGCCAGCAGGAGATCTGCGACACCCTGGCCAGGACGGCCGACGACATCGGCACGCGTGCGCAGGCACATGCCAACGCGACGATCGCCGAGATCTCCCGCCTGGTCGATACCGCATCGGAAGCCCCCAAGGCTGCCGCGGACGTGATCGCCGAGCTGCGCCAGAAGCTGTCCGACAGCATGGCCCACGACACGGCGATGCTGGAGGAACGCACGCAGTTGATGGCCACCCTGGAGACGCTGCTGTCGGCGGTGAACCACGCCTCCCGCGAACAGCGCACGGCCATCGATGCACTGGTGGCCACGTCGGCGGACCTGCTGGATCGCGTGGGCACGCGCTTCACCGAGCACATCCAGGCCGAGACCGGCAAGCTGGAAGCCGTCGCCAGCCAGGTCACGGTGGGCGCGGTGGAAGTGGCGAGCCTGGGCGAGGCGTTCGGCGCCGCCGTGCAGGTGTTCGGCGACAGCAACGACCGCTTGGCCAGCCGGCTGCATGCGATCGAGGACACGCTGGAGAAGTCGCTCGTCCGCAGTGACGAACAGCTGGCGTACTACGTCGCCCAGGCCAGGGAAGTCATCGACCTGAGCCTGCTGGCGCAGAAGCAGATCATCGAGGACATGCGCCAGCTGGCGGGCCCGGCCGCGCTGGCCGGAGCGGAAGCGGCATGAACACCGATATCGACGCGGACGTCGGCGGCGAGGACGGGGCGTCGGCACCGGTCTGGGCGGCCTTCGGCGACCTGATGTCCGTGCTGCTGGGTGCCTTCGTGCTGATCCTGGTCGGCGTCATCGCGGTGCAGGTACAGCTGGAAACCAAGCTCAATGAAGAAATCGCCCAGCGCAGGCTGGAGACGCAGCGCCGGCAGGCACTGGAGCAGGCACTGGCGGGCCCGTTGGCGGCCGGGCGCATCACGCTGGTGGACGGTCGCATCGGCATCCGGGGCAGCGTGCTGTTCGCGCTCAACTCCGACCAGTTGCAGCCCGAGGGGCGGGATGTGCTGAAGACGCTGGCGCCACCGCTCGCCACCTACCTGCGCGCACGCAACGAAGCGCTGATGGTGAGCGGCTTCACCGACGACCGGCAGGTGCGCGACAGCAACCGCGAGTTCGCCGACAACTGGGAACTGTCCGCGCAGCGCGCGCTGACCGTCACGCGTGCACTGATCGCCGAGGGCGTGCCGGCGGGTTCGGTGTTCGCCGCGGCATTCGGTGCCCAGCAGCCCGTCGCTTCCAATGCCGACGAGGCGGGGCGCGCCAGCAACCGTCGCGTCGAGATGGCGCCCGTCCCGATGCGCCGACCCGTGACCTCCGCTTCCGATGGCAGGTAATGCCTTGCCCGCCCGCGCGCAGCTTGATGCCTGGCGCGCGCAGGGTGACGACGGCTGCGATCCGATTGCGTTCCAGCGTCTGGTGGCGCTGGAACGACGCCTGGACGCGCATGAGGGTGAAGCGAGGCGGCTGCTGGAAGAGCGGTTGTCCCACCTGATCAAGGTCTATGCGGACGCGCTTGCAGGTGCGCCGTCAAAGGCCGTACAGGCGCGGTCCGCCCCTGTGCCATTGCGTGGGCCGCTGGGCGCATTGGCCGATGATCTCGCCGAACGCGCCGCGCAACAGCAAGGCGACACCGTGATGGACGGAGTGATGACCCCCGAGGCGCTGCCCGAACCGGCTGCGCTGGAGGACGTCCGCAGGATCTGGGCCGGCGTGCGCGCCGACAGCCAGATGCGGCGCTCCCTGCAGCCTTCCGCCGCCGACACCGGTCCGCTCAACTCGAGCAGCCTGGTGCACCGCTCGCTCATGCTGATGCGTGACCTGTCGCCCGGCTACCTGCAGCACTTCCTGGCCTACCTGGATGTCCTGTCCTGGCTGGAGCAGATGCGCGACGGGGGCGTTGTCGCGGCGGGTGGCCCTTCCCCACGGGACAAGGGCACGGCGCGCGTGCGCAGCAAGCCACGAAAGCGCAGCAAGTAGCACCCCTTTTCAGTGCCCGGGCGATCGCCAGCGTGCGATGCCGTCACTTGGCAGACGCTCGGGTGATACTATACCCCAGTATTGCATCAGGACCCGTCGCCATGCCCCATACCGCCCATGAGAAGAAGCGCGTGCTGACGCGCGTGCGACGCATCAAGGGCCAGGCCGATGCGCTGGAGCGCGCGCTGGAAGCCGGCGCCGATTGCGGCGCCGTGCTGCAGCAGATCGCCGCCATCCGTGGCGCCGTCAACGGCCTGATGTCCGAAGTGATGGAAGCCCACATCCGCGAAGAGTTCGGGCAGCCCGCGCACAGCGATGCCCAACGACAGGCGCGCGTGAAGGAAATGGCCGGGCTGGTCCGTTCCTACCTGAAGTGAGCATGCGCCGCATGCGACCCCCCGTTACCGAACCGTCATTGCAGGAGTCCCCATGAAAAGCCGCGCCGCCGTCGCCTTCGCCGCAGGCGAACCCCTCCGGATCGTCGAGATCGACGTCGCCCCGCCGCAGAAGGGCGAGGTGCTGGTGAAGATCACCCACACCGGCGTGTGCCACACCGATGCATTCACGCTGTCCGGCGATGATCCGGAAGGCCTGTTCCCGGTCGTGCTGGGCCACGAAGGTGCCGGCATCGTGGTCGAAGTGGGCGAAGGCGTCACCAGCGTGAAGCCGGGTGACCACGTCATTCCGCTCTACACCGCTGAATGCGGCGAGTGCCTGTTCTGCAAGAGCGGCAAGACCAACCTGTGCACCTCGGTGCGTGCGACGCAGGGCAAGGGCGTGATGCCGGACGGCACCTCGCGGTTCTCCTACGAAGGCCAGCCGCTGTACCACTACATGGGCTGCTCGACCTTCAGCGAGTACACCGTCGTCGCCGAGGTCTCGCTGGCGAAGATCAACCCCGACGCGAACCCGGAACACGTCTGCCTGCTCGGTTGCGGCGTCACCACCGGCATCGGCGCGGTGCACAACACGGCCAAGGTGCAGGAAGGCGACTCGGTCGCCGTGTTCGGCCTGGGTGGCATCGGCCTGGCGGTGATCCAGGGCGCACGCCAGGCGAAGGCCGGCCGCATCATCGCCATCGACACCAACCCGTCCAAGTTCGACATGGCGAAGCAGTTCGGCGCCACCGACTGCGTCAACCCGAAGGACTTCGACAAGCCCATCCAGCAGGTCATCGTGGAGATGACGGGCTGGGGCGTGGATCACTCGTTCGAATGCATCGGCAACGTCAACGTCATGCGTGCGGCGCTGGAATGCGCGCACCGCGGCTGGGGCCAGAGCGTGATCATCGGTGTGGCCGGCGCCGGGCAGGAGATCAGCACGCGGCCGTTCCAGCTCGTGACCGGCCGCAAGTGGATGGGCACGGCGTTCGGCGGCGTGAAGGGTCGTACGCAGCTGCCGGGCATGGTCGAGGATGCAATGAAGGGCGACATCGAACTCGCCCCGTTCGTGACCCACACCATGCCGCTGGATGGCATCAACGAAGCCTTCGATCTGATGCACGAAGGCAAGTCGATCCGGTCGGTGGTGCATTTCTGATGGCCTTGCCTTCTCCCTCCGGGAGAAGGTGCCCGCAGGGCGGATGAAGGTGCGGCGAAGTCCGCATGTCTCAGGCGGCAGCGCCTCCGCCGCACCCTCACCCCAACCCCTCTCCCGGCGGGAGAGGGGCTACAGCAGGAGCTTGTGATGACACTTGAACGCATCGAACACCGCGCCTGCTTCGGCGGCTGGCAGGACGTCTACCGCCATCGTTCCGCCGTGCTTGGCTGCGACATGACCGTGGGCGTGTACCTGCCACCGCAGGCCGCCCACGGCCCGTGCCCCGTGCTGTACTGGCTCAGCGGCCTGACCTGCACCGAGCAGAACTTCATCACCAAGGCCGGCGCGCAGCGTTACGCCGCCGAGCACGGCATCATCCTGGTCGCGCCGGATACCAGTCCGCGCGGTGACGAGGTGGCCGATGCCGAGGGCTACGACCTGGGCAAGGGCGCGGGCTTCTACGTCAACGCGACGCAGGCGCCATGGGCGTCCCACTACCGCATGTACGACTACATCGCCGACGAGCTGCCGGCGCTCGTGGAAGCGAATTTTCCCCTCACCGGTGCCCGCGCGATCAGTGGCCACTCGATGGGCGGGCATGGCGCGTTGATGCTTGCGCTGAAGAATCCCGGACGCTACCGCAGCGTGTCTGCGTTCTCGCCGATCGTCGCGCCGTCGCAGGTGCCATGGGGCCAGAAGGCGTTCGCCGCCTATCTCGGAGACGATCGCGAGGCGTGGAAAGCCTACGACACGGTCGAGCTGATCAGGCACGCAACGGAGAAGCTGCCGCTGCTGGTCGACCAGGGCGACACGGATGAATTCCTCGACGGCCAGTTGAAACCGCAGCTGCTGCAGTCCGCGGCACACGCCGCAGGCCATCCGCTGACGCTGCGCCTGCAGCCCGGGTACGACCACAGTTACTATTTCATCGCCAGCTTCATCGGCGACCATCTTGCCCATCACGCGGAGGCCTTGCATCGATGAGCCCTGATCCTGCCGGCGCGTCGCCTGGACCGCTGGTGTTCTATGTCCGTTTGCGCGTGAAGCCGGAGCGTATCGACGAATGGCTGCAGGCGGTCCGCGGCATCGTCGACGCCATGTCGAAGGAGGACACGTTCCTGTCGTGCACACTCCATCGCGACGCAAACGATCCGACGCTGTTCACGCTGTACGAGCGCTGGGCCGAGCCGGACGTCGCCACCTTCCTCGCGCGGCAGGACACGCCCTACCGTCGTGATTACGAGGCGCGGCTGCCCGATCTGCTGCAGGGGCCGCGCGAGCCGCAGGTGCTGGTGCCGTTGGCCCACTGGCCTGCGGATCACTCCGGCAAGGCGTAGTCGGTAAAGGCGAAGCGCTCGTCGCGCAGTTCGGTATCGCCCTGGGTCAACCGCAGCGACGCATCGAACATCGGGCCCGCCCACACGCAGGTGTGGAACTCGCCGTTCTCGCCGCACGGATCCACAGTCGCGGGCAGCGCTCCGAGCAGCGCACGGTCGAAGGCACGCCCGGCGAAGGCCGCGTCCAGTTGCTGCGTGTCGATGCAGCAGACGTCCGCACGCAATCCCCCCGCGATCATCTCGCGCGCCAGCGATGCCGTGTCGCTTCCGAACAGCGGCGTCATGACCTTCCACCCGAGGGGTTCGAGGTTCTGAACGCGATAGGCGCGGACATCCTCGAGGAACAGGTCACCGAAAGCCATCGTGCGCAGTGCCGGCCAGCGTTGCGCGGCGCGTGCAAGCGCCTCCGTCATCGCGCGCGCGTAGTCGTCGTTGCTGCAGGCGGCCGGGATCATCGCCTCGATCAGCGGCAAGTCGGCGGCGCGCGCCTGTGCGTGAAGTACGCTGCGGCGGATGCCCTGCATCGAGACCCGATCGTAGTCGCGCGTCACCGTGGTCAGCAGTCCCACCACCGCCACGTCGTCGCGCTGACGCAGGACATGCAGCGTCCACGCTGCATCCTTGCCGCCGCTCCACGACAGCAGTACCGGCGTGCGATGGTCCATCAGGATGCGGGAAGGTCGTGCCGGTGCGGCGCGTCAGGCGGCCGACACATCGCGCAGCTCCCAGCCGTGGCCGGCCAGCAGGCGCAGGCGATGCTTCAGTACCTGGCCGGGAATCGAGGACGTGGCGACCAGCATGATGCGCAGGTCGTCCTGCTGTCCCGAGACGGTGGCCCCGGCATCCACCACGCCCAGGCCGGGGTCCACTTCGTCCGGCTCGTCCTGGCGGTCGCGCCAGCGATCGAACAGGGTGCTGGTGCGCAGCGCGTTCTGCAGTTGGGTGGCGAATTCCTCGGCGCCGTGGGCGTCGAAACTGAAAGCCGGATCCCCGCCGCGTGCACGGCTGGGGTCCGGCAGACTGATGTAATAACGCACCGCCATGGCACCCTCGGCTCTTGTCCTGCCGATAGAGTAGCGGGCGTGCGTTAGGCCGTCGTTATGTCGCCTTGAAGGTGTGGGGTTCGGACGCGAAGCCGACCACCACCGCGCCCTTGCCCACGTTGACCATGCCGGTCAGGCTCATGACGCTCTCGAAGACTTCCACCTTGTTGTTCTCGCAGATGTCGCGCAGGCGCTGGTAGCCGGGCAACGCGCGCATCTCCGCCAGCTCGCCGCCGTAGCTCAGGCACACCGTCGGGGTCATCAGCCCCTTCATCACCTGGCTACCGGCGAACTTGAACATCTGTTCCACCGCATTGTCGAAGCCCTTGATCTTCGCCACCGGCTCGGTGACGCCGGCATGGCCGTGCAGGACCGGCTTGATGTCCAGCGCGCTGCCCAGCGCCGCACTCAACAGGCCCACGCTGCGGTCGCCCTTGGTGCGGGCGCGGGCGCGCAGGTAATAAAGGTCGCGCGGGATCATGTAGCCGTGGGTGTTGGCGGCCAGTTCCTCAAGGCGCACGCGGATCTGCTGCACGCTGGCCCCGGCGGCGCGCATGCGCACGGCTTCCACCGCGGTGATGCCCTGGGCGGCGAACAGCGTCTGCGTGTCGATCACGCGCAGCGCGAACGGCGAGTTGTGCCCTGCCGCCTGGCGCACCGGCTTGTAGTCGTTGAGGATGGCGAAGCTGGCCTGCATCGCGTTCTCGTGGATCGGACTGCGCGTCTTGGTGATGGTCATGCAGAAGACGTGGTCGTAATCGATCACCAGCTGCCCAAGGAACAGGTCGCGGATCTGGTTGACGGTGAACGGCGTGGTCTCGGCCTCGTGCCCGCGCTCGGCCACGTGCGCGTGCAGGAAGCTCAGCGTGGCCTGCTCGTCGCGGTGGTCCGCCAGCACGGCCTCGCCGATGCGTACCGTGATCGGCAGGATGACGATGTTGTTCTGTTGAAGATATTCCAGCGGCAAATCGCACGCAGAATCAATGACTATGCCTATGCGCATCTCAGCCCCTCCCGGCATCCGTCGCATTTAATCGCGCAAAGCTATCCGACAATCCGTGGTGCAGCCGTCGCCAAAGTTCAGGACTGTGCTGCCAATCACAATAACGGACCTGCCTCACAATGTCGTTGGGGTCTGCGTAGGCTTTTGCCTGCGCCCCCTATCATTTCTTAAGTGTGACTTGTATCACATAAATGGGTGAAGGAGGCTTGTCGCCCTGTGGTGGCGGACCGACACTCCGACCTCAATGCAAGGGGACGCATGAAACAGGGGTGGTGGTCGCTACTGCTCGTGCTGGCCCTGCTGCCCACGGCCCATGCGCGCGAGGGGAACATCGCGCGGATCGACCGTATCCAGTCCGTCGCACTGGAGCAGCAGGCTGGACAGCGCGCCGGACTGTTTTCCGAGCGCCGGTTCGATGCCGGTGGCGATGTCGCGCGCGTGATCGGCAACGGTGAGTGGCGGCTGCAGCCTTCCCCCGGCGTCGCCGAACCACTTCTGGTCATCCACCATCCCTACAGCGCGCGCGTGACCGTGCTGGACCGGCCCGGCGGCACGCCGCGCGTGCAGGACCTGTTCACCCGCGACCTCGACCCGCAGTACCTGCGACGCACGCTGGTCTTCCCGCTGATGGGCGACGGGCCGGTCTACGTGAAGGTGGAAGGCGCGCGCTACCCGCTGCACGTGTCGGTCGAACCGCGTGCGCGGCACATCGCCGACGACCTGGACCACCAGCGTCGCCTGCTGCCCGCACTGGGCGTGGTGCTGGGCGTGTCGCTGGCGGTGCTGCTGTTCTGGGCGATGCTGCGCGACCGCGTCTATCTGCTGTATGCGGCGACCATGCTGCTGCAGCTGCTCTTCATGCTGTGCTCGTACGGCGAGGCCTACACGCTGCCCTATCTGCGCGAGCTGGCACGCTTCGGCGCGCCGGGCATCTGGGCCATCAACACGCTGGCCACCATCGCGCTGGTCTACCTGTGGCTGGATTACGCCGACCTGCGCCGGGTCACCCCCCGGCTGAGCCTGCTGCTGCGCGTGGTGGGCGTGTATGTCAGTGCCGTGATGCTGGTGTTGCTGCTGCTGCCATGGCCGGCGGACAAGGCGTGGTTTCCGGACATCGCCAATGGCGTGTTCCTGCTGACCAACCTCATCGCGATCATCACGCTGGCGCTGGCATGGACGCGCGGGCAGCGGCATGCCGGCTACGTGCTGATCGCGTGGGTGCCTCTGGTGGTCTTCACCCTGTGGCGCGCCCTCCGTTTCAGCGGCGGTGAGCAGGTGGACCCGTGGCTGGACTACGGCCTGCCGCTGGTGCAGGCCTTCAACGCAGTGGTGCTCGCGCTCGGCCTGGCCGACCGCATGCGCACCTTCCGGCGCGAGCGCGACAGCGCCAAGCAGCACGCGGAACGCGACGTGCTGACCGGCGTGCTGAACCGCGGTGGCATCGAACACCGGCTGGACTGGGCCGTCATCGAGATGCAGCGCGAACACATCCCGGTCTCGCTGCTCTTCATCGATCTGGACCACTTCAAGAAGATCAACGACCGCCACGGCCACGCGCTGGGCGATGCCTGCCTGCGCGCTGTGACGCGCGTGGTCAGTGGCGAGTTCCAGTACGGCGACCAGCTGGGCCGGCTGGGCGGTGAGGAGTTCGTGCTGGTGCTCGCTGGTGCCGACCTCGTCACCGCCACCCACATCGCCGAACGCGTGCGCACACGCATCCAGCAGGGCTGCCGGGTGGTGGACGGCGTAACAGTGGAACTGACCGCCAGCATCGGCGTCGCGCCCGGCCTGCCGGGCGACACCGTCGCCGCGCTGATCGCGCGGGCCGACCAGGCCATGTACGCGGCCAAGCGCGCCGGCCGCAACCGGGTCATGGCGCATGGCGCGGCGCCGGTCGCGGAAACGAAAGAGGCGCCCGAAGGCGCCTCCGTCGACTGACCCGCGAATCGTCGCGTCAGCGGCTGTAGGCGCGCGGCAGTGGACCGGCCTGCTGCAGGTAGCGGTCGCGCAGTTCGGTCTGGCGCGAACGCATCGGCATGGCGCGACCACCCAGCCATACCTGCTCGGCCGTGTTGGCGATGTCCAGCGGATCGCCGCTCCACAGCACCAGGTCGGCGACCTTGCCCGGCGCGATGCTGCCGACGCGGTCGGCCACGCCGAACGCTTCCGCCGGCACCCTCGTCAGCCCGGCCAGCCCGTCTTCCCACGGCAGGCCGTTGGCGACCGCATTGCCCGCCAGCTGGCGGATCTTGCGCGCATTGTGCGAGGCGTCGCCGGCCTGGCTGAAGCCGACGCTGACGCCGGCGGCTTCGAGGCGTGCGGCGTTTTCCAGCGTTGCGCCGATCTGGTCGAAGTCGGCCGGCAGGTCGGCCAGCGCATCGACGAAGACCGGCACCTTCGCCTGCGCTAGCTGCGGCGCCAGCTTCCACGCTTCCGCACCACCGGCGATGGCGATGCGCACGTTCTCGCGTTGCGCCCAGCGCAGCAGCTGGCGGATGTCCGCGGCGCGGTTCACCGCCACCACGATGCGACCGTTGCCGGCCAGGTAGCGCGCCAGCGTCGCGCGGCCTGCCGGCGTGAGCAGGGCGTGCGGCGAATCCGCCGGCACCCGGCCACGTGCCTCGGCCACCATCTGGTCCAGCAGCATCCATTGCGCCGCACGCGACTTGCCGCTCAGGTCCGACGCCGCACTGCCCAGTCGCACGAACAGCGCACGCGGACCGATCGGGTCCACGCTGCCGTCCAGCCGCACCACGCCGCCCTGGCCGGCGATGAAGGAGCCACCGGTGGTAGCGCCCAGCAGCGTGAAGCCCAGGCCTTCCACGCGCGCCACCGGGATCAGCACCGAGGCCGGGTTGTACGCCAGCGTCACGTCGAACTCCGGGCGCATCGGCTGATTGGTCAGTGTCACGGCGGCGTCGTCGGTGGACGATTCGCCCGAGACTTCCTCGATGCCGATCTCGGTGATGCCGCCGAACAATGCCGGCGTCAGCGCCTTGCCGCCGGCGTCCACCACGCCGGCGCCGGCCGGCGCGGCAAGGCCGCTGCCCACGGCCTGGATGACGCCGTTGCGCACCAGCACATCGGCGTTCTTCAGCGTGCCCTGCGCGCCCGCGGTGTGCACGGTGGCATTGCGGATCAGCATGTCCTGCGCGAAGGCGGGGAGTGTGGCGGCGAACGCCAGCACCAGTGCGCCGCCGCAGATGAGGGAGCGACGGCTCATGGCGTCACCTCCTGGCCGAGCATGAAGTCCGAGACCGGTTGCCGGCTGCGGTCGTTGCGGTCATAGATGCGCGCGCCGTCGATGTAGACCTGCTCGGCCCGGGCGTAGACGCTGAAAGGATTCTGGTTCCACACCACCACGTCGGCCATCTTGCCGGCCTCCAGCGTGCCGGTGCGCTCGGCGATGCCCAGCGACTTGGCGGCATTGCTGGTCACCCAGCGGATGGCGCGTTCCGGTGCGATCTCGCCCATGCCGGCGCGGCGCGCGTTGGCCATCACCTTCGCCGCTTCCTGGTTCAAGCGCTGGATGCCTTCGTCCGAATCCGAATGCACGATGGCGCAGCTGTTGGCCGGGCGGTCGACCAGAGCGATGTTCTCCTGGATGCCATCGAAGGCCTCCATCTTGAAGCCCCACCAGTCCGCCCACAGCGCGCCGCAGACATTGTCCTGCGCCAGGCGGTCGGCCAGCTTGTAGGCTTCCACGCCGTGGTGGAACGCGGCCACCTTGAAGCCGAACTCCTTGGCCAGGTCCAGCATGGTGAGCATCTCGTCGGCGCGGTAGCAGTGGATGTGCACCAGGATCTCGCCATTGATCGCGCCGGCCAGCGTGTCCAGCTTCAGGTCGCGCTTGCCGCCGGTATCGCCGGAACTGTCCTCGCTGCCGTTGCCGTTGGCGCGTTCCCACCAGCGCTTCTTCTTCGGCTGCTGCGGCTTGGGCGCGTTCTTCTTCAGGTACTCGCTGGCATCGATGAACGCGGCGCGGTAACCGGCCACGTTGCCCATGCGCGTGGACGGGCCGGCCTTACCGCCGTAGACGCGCTTGGGGTTCTCGCCGCAGGCCATCTTCAGACCCCACGGTGCGCCGGGGAACTTCATGCCCTGGTAACTGGTGGAGGGCACGTTCTTCAGCGTCACCCCACGCCCGCCCACCAGATTGGCCGAGCCCGGCAGGATCTGCATCGAGGTGACGCCGCCGGCCAGCGCCGTGTGGAAGCCCGGGTCCTGGGCCCAGATCGAATGCTCGGCCCACACGTTCGCCGTCACCGGCGCGGTGGCTTCGTTGCCGTCGCTGTGCGCCTTCATGCCGGGGTTGGGGTACACGCCCAGATGGGAATGCACGTCGATCAGGCCGGGCGTGATCCACTTGCCGGTGGCATCCACGCGCGTGGTGCCTTCCGGTGCGGGCAGTCCGCGGCCCACGGCGGTGATCCTGCCGTCGGCCAGCAGCACGTCGGCGCCGTCGAGGCGCTCGCCGGTGCCGGTCAGCACGGTGGCGTTGGTCAGCAGCACCGGACCCGACGGCAGGGCGCGGTAGGTGCTGGGGTAAGGGTCCTGGGTGAAGCGGGAACCGGGCGTGGCCGCGCCGGCATCCGCGCCCAGCAGGGCCAGGGCAAGCCCGGCCAGCAAGGTCATTCGCATCGTGTATCCCCTGAAAGAGACAGGAAACCTACCCGGCCACGCCGCGCCTGCCAAGTGCGGGCGTCGCAGTCGTGCAAGAATTGCCGCAAACAACAAGAAAAAGAGGATCGCCATGAAAGACAAGAACGAGATCGTCGACAACTGGCTGCCGCGCTACACCGGCGTGCCGCTGGACCAGTTCGGCGACCACATCCTGCTGACCAACTTCGGCGGCTACCTGCACGTGTTCTCGCAGCTGACCGGCGCGCCCGTCGTCGGCCTGGACCGTCCCATGGCCAGCGCCACCGCCGACGGCATCACCATGATCAACTTCGGCATGGGCAGCCCCAACGCCGCGACGATGATGGACCTGCTGTCGGCCACCATGCCCAAGGCGGTGCTGTTCCTGGGCAAGTGCGGCGGCCTGAAGCGGAAGAACCAGCTGGGCGACCTGGTGCTGCCCATCGCCGCCATCCGTGGCGAGGGCACCAGCAACGACTACATGCTGCCGGAGGTACCGGCGTTGCCGGCGTTCGCGCTGCAGCGCGCGGTGTCCACGATGATCCGCGACCTGGGCCACGACTACTGGACCGGCACCGTCTACACCACCAACCGCCGCGTCTGGGAACACGACGAGGCGTTCAAGGAATACCTGCGCAAGTTGCGCTGCATGGCCATCGACATGGAAACCGCCACCGTGTTCGCCGCCGGCTTCGCCAACCGCATTCCCTGCGGCGCGCTGCTGCTGGTCAGCGACCAGCCGATGATCCCGGAAGGCATCAAGACCGAAGCCTCCGACGCCAAGGTCAGCTCGTCGTTCGTCGAGAACCACATCACCATCGGCATCGAAGCGCTCAAGCTGATCCGCCGCAACGGGAAGTCGGTGCGGCATCTGCGGTTTGATGAGTAACAAATGCGGAGGTCGATGCTTCCTGCTGCGATGATGGCAGCCGCACCAGTTACCGAACAGGGCCAGCGAATCTGGGCGACCGCGATCGCGAAGCACCAGACGCTCGATCGCGCCATCGTTTATCGATACATCCAGGATTTCGAACCTGGCTTCGAAAGAAATGCGCTTCCACACCGCATCGATATTCTCTGGGAGTACGCTTCGTCATCGGGCATGCCCTCTGTCGAAGAGCGCCAGCGCATGGACGCCGCGGAGGATGCCATTGCACCAAGTGTCGGGCAGGATGGTGCAGCCGTTCTGGTGTATGTCGAGACCGGAGAAGGATTGCGACGATGGAGTTTTTATGTCCGTTCAGAAGGCGAGTTTATGCAACGGCTGAACGGTGCACTTAGCTTGGCCAGCCCACTACCCATCCAGCTTGAGGCATCGAGCGACCCCGATTGGTCGTTGCATGATCAATTCCTCAATGGGTTGGAAGCACCATTGCAAGAAGTGCCTTCCGAATGACCGAGCCCAGTGGCGTAACTATCGTTTGTGCTCGTTGGATTGCCCGTGATGCGCGCTAGGCTGCTCAGCACCAACGGACCATACCTTGAGGCCATCGTTTGCGTTGAAGGGCGTGAACTGTGTCTCATGGATGAATTCAGTGTTTCGGGTGCGACGGCTCCGGCCATTGGCGACGAGTTTGATCTTGAGCTGATCAGCTTCCTGGACGACGACGAGACCTGGGAGGAGATGTTCTCCGGCAATCCTGATCGAAAGCTTGATCTTGAGTCTCTCGGTGGCTGGCGCTATCGCGCCTACGGTCAGGTCATCCAGATAGAGCCGGTGATCGTCGACTGTGGATTGACGCGCATTGAAGGCCCCGTCCAATCCAATGACGCCCGCTTGGTTGGGGAGTATCTTGCCTTCTCAGTGGCGCGCCTGAGTGGGCGTGGATACATGGCCTGACAATTCATCCAGCCGGACCCTGTCACGGATCGAGGCGACTCAAGCCAGAGGCAATGCAATGAACGAATCCAACAACGTCATTACCTTCTGGCGCAACGCCGGTTACGAGAAGTGGTTCGCCAGCGACGATGCGTTCGATGCCGAATTCGACCAGCGGTTCCGCGGGCTGCACTTCCGTGCGGCGCGGCGGGAGCTGGAAGGGTGGATGGGCGATGCGGAAGGCGCGCTGGCGCTGGTGTTGTTGCTGGACCAGTTCCCGCGCAACTGCTTCCGCGAGAGCGCCCATTCCTACGCCACCGACGGGCTGGCCCGCCATTATGCGGGCCGCGCCATCGAGGCCGGATTCGATACGCAGGTGGATCCCGCGCTGAAGATCTTCTTCTACATGCCGTTCGAACATTCCGAATCGCTCGATGACCAGCAGCGTTCGCTGGATCTGTTCCGCGCCACCGGCGACGAGAATTACGTGAAGTACGCGCAGCTGCACTACGACCTGATCGCCCGCTTCGGCCGCTTCCCGCACCGCAACGAGGCGATGGGCCGCACGTCCACGCAGGAAGAGCGCGAGTACCTCGCCGACGGCGGTTTCAAGGGCTGACCCTGCGGCAACGCCACGCGAACGTGGCGCGAGGCCGCGCAAGGACAGGGGTGCCCCGTGTCCGCTCGCCGCTCATGGCTGCGTTGCTATCGGCATGGAGCGTCGCCAGGCGCATCCATGACGACGCGATCGATGTGCTGCGCACGCGGCCATGGAAGGATCGCACCCTCCAACACAGGTCCGAGCACGGGGGAAGGACAATGAGGTCCAACAGCAATGGCCATCACAAGGATCCAGATCCATCCCGCCATCGGCATCGCGCGGCTCGGCAACAGTCCCACTGATTTCTTCATCGGTCCCGAGCGGCCCTGGGACCACCCGGATCCACCGGGCGGGTTCAAGGACGCGCAGTGCCGCGTCAAGCGCCAGGCGGCCCGCTTCCGCGTCTTCGCCTACCACGACGACGACACGGTGCAGGAGCTGACCGCCGCGGATGCGACGATCGCCTGGACGGTGCATCTTGCCAACCGCAAGGCGATCACCCGCAACCCGGGGGGTACGGCGGCGGAAAAAACCATCGATCCAGGCCCGCGCAGCCTGGGCGGAACATCCCAGCAGGCGCTGTTCGACAACGGACAGATCACGTTGCCGGGCGCCTCCGCCGTGACCGTGCCCTTGGGGGAAATGCGTACCGACAACGACGGGCGCCTGCTGGTGCTCGGCGGGTTCGGCAAGTCCGCCTCGCCGCTGGGGCGGTCCATCGGTGGCCTGTACAGCGCGGACTGGTACGACGACATCGCCGACGGCCCGGTCAACGCCACGGTGACCGTCGGCGGCGACACGTTCGAGGCCGACGGCGCATGGGTGGTCGTCGGCCCGCCGAAGTTCGCACCGCACATCGACAATGTGGTGACGATGCAGGACCGGCTGCTGGATCTGGCCGTCTCGCAGGGATGGATCGCTTCTCCGGCCACCACGCGCTACACCGAAGACGTCTACCCCATCCTGCAGCGTGCGATCGATTCGCAGTGGGTGCGCGAGGATGCCCAGTACCACCATGTCTGGACCCATCCGCTCTACGGTGCCGACGCCGTTTCGGACGGCATGCGCACGGCGATCTTCAACCGCCTGAAGCCCACCGGCAACATGCCGGCCGTGGTCGGCCAGCTGACCGCCACCCAGCTGATGCACATGGCGCGCTGGCGCGACAACGCCTTCGTGCGCGACTGGAGTGGCGTGCCGTCACCGGCGGCGGCCATCACGCCTCGCGGCCTGGACGTGGCCGCACTCGAGCACTGTGTCGGTGCCACGTTCGCGCCCGGCATCGAGGCCGGCGGCGGCAGTGGGCCGCAGCCCATCGTGGTGGCGGGCAACTTCGTGGGCGCCAGCGATCCGGGTCGCCTGGATCATGCCGCGCTGGTGCCCGGCGGCGTCACCGAATTCATGTCGTTGCCATGGCAATCCGATTTTTCGGCGTGCGGCGGCAGCTGGTGGCCGGTGCCACGACCGGGCACGGTGCTGCCGCAGGACGGCGGCGGTTACCTGGCCTGGAACCGCGACGTCACCAGCGGCGCGGAGATGGTGGAGGAGTGGCATACGCTCGGCTTCGTGGTGAAGCAGGGTGACCAGCAGGTCGAAGTCGACCGCTGCGATGCCACCGCCATCAACCTGCTCACGCCACATGTGGAATTCCAGGACGTGCCGCAGGGTCCGGCGGGCATGTCACGCAAGCTCGCCATGCCGATCGTGTTCGAAGTGAAGTCCACCGGCGCCCCCGTCACGCTGGAAGTCGTGCCGGGCAGTGGCCCTACGCACGCCAGGCTGGTGCCGGACCCGTTCTCCAATCCGGTCACCGTGGGCCCGACCAGCGGCAATGCGATGGCGACCGCGCGCCTGTGGATCGTGTACGAGACGGGTGCGGTCGGCGAAGCGGTGTCCGACCAGGTGACGGTGCGCCATGTCGCCAGCGGGCGCACCTGGACGGTCACGCTGGGCGCCACCACCGCCGCACGCCAGCGCGCGGCGGTGGCGCTGGCACTGGACCGTTCCGGCAGCATGTCGGGTGACCGCGGCGACGGACAGGCCAAGCATCTCGCGCTGCGCGAAGCGGCGAAGATCTTCGTCGACGTCATGGTCCAGGATGACGGCATCGGCCTGGTCCGCTATGACCACGACGCGCAGCCGGTGCAGGCGGTCACCGCGTTGGGTGCGGCAGGCGATCCCTACGACACGGCGCGCAACGATACGCGCAATCGCATCGACGGCCCCGACTTCGATCCGGCGGGCGCCACGTCGATCGGCGACGGTATCCACGAAGCCCGGTTGTTGCTGGACGCCGCCGCGGGCTATGCCTTCAAGTCGCTGGTGGTGATGACGGACGGGGTGGAGAACAACCCCCGCTGGATCGGCGACGCCGGCGCCGAGGTCGATGCGAGGACCTATGCCGTCGGCTTGGGTACGCCGCAGAACACCAGTGCCGCGGCGCTGCAGGCGCTGTCGGGCAACCACGGGGGCTACCTGCTGGTGACCGGCGCCATCGGCGCGCAGAACCAGTTCGTCCTGAAGAAGTATTTCCTGCAGATCCTGGCCGGCATCAGCAATGCCGAGGTGGTGCTGGATCCGGACGGCATGCTGGTGCCGGGGCGCGAGCAGGAGATCCCCTTCCAGCTGACCGAAGCGGACGCCGGGATCGATGTCATCCTGCTGACGCCGTATCCGCATTCGGTGGATTTCCGCGTGCGCACGCCGGATGGCGACATCATCGAGCCATGGATGAGCGGCCAGAGCCCGCACATCTCGTACCTCGCTTCGCAGGGCGTCGCGTACTACCGGCTGGTGCTGCCCATGGAGCTGCGTGCGATGCGACCCAACCAGGCCGGCACCTGGACGGCGCTGGTGAGCATCGGCAAACCCAGGACGCAAAGGCCCCGCGAGGGACAGGCGCCGGTGGAGGTGGCGCCGGTCGTACGCGCGAGCCGCATGGTGCTCCCCGAGGGCGCAAGCCGGGTGCCGTCGGAGGCGCCGGCGGAAGGCTTCGCCTGGGAACACGCCGCCGTCCTGGCGCACGACGCGCCGACCGCCGCGGCACGCGCGAGCGAAGGACGCAAGCGCACGCTGCCCTACAGCCTGCTGGTGCACAGCTATTCCAACCTCTCGCTGCGCGCGCGCCTGCGGCAGGACGGTTACGAGCCGGGTGCGCGGGTGGAACTGTCGGCGCGCCTGACCGAGTCGGGCATGCCGTTGCGTCCGGGCGCGCAGGTATGGGCCGAAATCACCGGCCCGGATCACGCCTCGCGGATCGACCTGCACGAGCAGGAGGATGGCCGCTTCACCGCCGTCTTCGCCACGGATGCCGCCGGCACGTACGCCTGTCGCATCCGTGCCACGGGGCGGACGCGCGCCGGCTACGCTTTCCATCGTGAGCAGACCCAGACGGCCGTGGTCTGGCGCGGGGGTGACCACGATGCGCTTCCGCCCGGTGACGATGGCCTGACCGGCTGGCTTGAAGAACGCGACCGCCGGCTGTGCGAACTGTTGCGCTGCCTGGTCGCCGATGGCCAGGCCCTTTCGCCCGAGGCCGTGAAGCGGCTGGCGGCGGCGGGTATCGACGTGCAGGCGGCGCGCAAGTGCCTGGAGAAGTACTGCGCATCCACCCGCGAACAGGCGCCGCGCGACGACAGGCCAAGGCCGGCCAACCGCCGTGCGGCGACATCGCCATTGCCACGCATCGCCGAGCCCGCGTCCCTGTCGTCTGCCAAGCGTGAAGGCGAGGGAGGTTGCGGCTGTGGAAGCTGAGACCTGCGATGTGGCGGTCGTGGGGGGTGGACCCGCCGGTGCCGCGGCGGCGCACGCGCTCGCGGGGTGGGGGCACACGGTGGTGCTGCTGGAGCGCGGTGCGCATGAAGCGCCGCGCGTGGGCGAAACCCTGGCCCCCCGTGCCAGGCCCGCGCTGCATGCGCTCGGCCTGCCTGACCCTGACCGTGTCCTGCCCGCGTTGCCCAACTACGCGGATGTCAGCTGCTGGGGCCGGGCGCGGGCCGAAGTGTCGAGTTTCATGTTCGACCCTTACGGACATGGCTGGCACCTTGACCGCGCGGCCTTCGACCGCCTGCTGTGTGAGCGCGCCGGCCATGCGGGTGCGGACGTTCGCACCCGGGCGCGCGTGCGTGGCGTCATCCGTGGCGAAGGCGGCCACCCATGGCGCCTGCAGGTGCAGCAGGGCGAAGACAGCGTGCATTCCCTTGCCGCGCGCGCGGTGATCGATGCGGGCGGGCGCAGTGGCGGGCTCTGGCGGTCGTTGGGCGCACGACGCGAGGTGCTCGACCGGCTGGTCGCCGTTTCACGGGTATTCCAGCGGCACGGAGCAGGCGACCACGGGCATACCTGGGTCGAGGCGGATGAAGGGGGGTGGTGGTACAGCGCCCCCTTGCCGGCAGCGCGTCGCATCGTCATGCGCATGACGGACGCCGACCTGTGCCACGCGGCGGGCCTGCATGCGACGGCCGCATGGGACGACGCATTCGCACGCAGCGTCGCCACCCGGCAGTACACCGAGGACGCCAGCCCCCTCTCGCCGCCCTGCGTGCACGCGGCGCACAGCTTCCTTCTGCATGCGGCGTCGCGCGGTGATGCACGCTGGCTGGCCTGCGGGGATGCCGCCATGGCGACGGATCCCCTGTCCGCTTCGGGCATCGTGCGCGCGCTGGAAGACGGCTTGTCTGCCGCCTCGGCGATGCAGGCCTGGCTGCAGGGCGACGACACGCAGGCGCGCGCGCGCGACCAGGCGCTGTTGTCGGCTTTCAGTGCCTACCGGCATGAACGCGCCACGGCCTATGCGCTGGAGAAACGCTGGCCCGACGCCCCGTTCTGGCAGCGGCGACACACGATGGCGCCGTCGCGGGCAGCGGCGTAGGCCACCGCCTGCGGGAGGACGCGGCACGAAAAAGGCGGGCCGAAGCCCGCCTTTTCCGGTGCACGCGTGCTGCCGTGTTCAGTACTTGCCGAGCGTGCCATCCACGTCGTCGGCCCAGGCGTTGATGCCGCCGGTGACGTTGAAGGTATTGGTGAAACCCAGGGCGCGGAATTCCTCGGCGGCCTGCTGGCTGCGGCCGCCGCTGCGGCACAGGAACGCGATGGCCGTGTCCTTGGGCAACGCTTCCAGCTCGGCACGGCCGTTGCCGTCGAAGGTCTTGAACGGCAGCTTCACCGAAGCGATGGCGCGCTCGTCGGCCGGACGCACATCGACCAGCAGCACTTCGCTGGCACGCACCTTCGCATCCGCCTCCATCGGCGACAGCGCCTGCACCGGCTTGGGCGCATTGGGGTTGTCGATGGCCAGGCCCTTGCCGCGGATGTCGTCCACCCAGTCGATGGTGATGCCATCGGCGCGGCGCGCGCTGGCCAGGTCGAACTGCACGCGCACGCCGTTGGATTCGCTGGCGATGGCGTTGGCGTCGAACTGCGCCAGCTGGAAGTTGGGCTGGTATTGCGCATTGATGGACAGTGCCAGCGCGGCGCCCGGGCCGGCGTCGGCCACCGCGTTCTGCAGCATCTCGGCGGCCGCGGCGGTGATGGTGATCGCCGGCGGCGTGCGGTCGGGGGCTTCCAGGCCCAGCAGCGTGGCCAGTTCGCCGGAGTTGGTCATCTGTTCGATGATGTCGCTGCCGCCGACCAGTTCGCCGTCGATGTACAGCTGCGGGATGGTCGGCCAGTCGCCGTAGACCTTGATGCCTTCGCGGATGTCCTGGTCGGCGAGCACGTTGACGTGGGCGAAATCCACGCCGAGCGCGCTCAGTGCCCCGACGGCCTTGGCCGAGAAACCGCACTGCGGCATGGAAGGCTGGCCCTTCATGAACAGCACGACGCGGTTGGACTGCAGGAGGGTTTCGATGCGCGAACGCAGGGCGGGGTCGAGGGACATGAACGGTTACCGGGAAGCGGGAAGGGGATTTTACGCCCCGTGGCATCATGGGGCATGACCACGACGGGAACACTGCATCGTCCGCCACGCCGTCCCGGCCTGATATTGGGCCTGCTGGCGCTGTCGCAAGTAGGCGTGGCCTGGCTGTGGTGGCGGTTCGGCTGGTCCCTGGGCCTGCCGGTCATGGCCGCCACGCACCTGCTGGTGGTGTGGGCCACGCTGTATCCACGTGCCACCCTGTTCTGCCCGGCGCTGTCGCGGCTGCCCACCGACGAGCGCGTGGTCTGGCTGACGATCGACGATGGCCCCTCCCGGGACACGCCCGCCCTGCTGGACCTGCTGGACCGGCATGGCGCCAAGGCCACTTTCTTCCTGGTCGGCGAGCGCGCGCTGGCGCAGCCGCTGGCCGTGCAGGCCATCCGCGACCGCGGCCACGGCATCGGCAACCATAGCGCCAGCCATCCGGACAGGCGCTTCTGGCGGCTGGGCCCGGGCGCGCTGGAAGACCAGATCGGCCGCAACCAGTCCATCCTCACCGCCATCACCGGGCAGACACCGCGCTGGTTCCGCAGCGTGGTCGGCATGACCAATCCCTTCGTCGGGCTGTCGCTCAAGCGCCATGCGCTCGCACGGGTGGCGTGGAGCGCGCGCGGCTTCGATGGCGTGGACTGCACGCCCGACCAGGTGATGGCACGCGTGACGCGCGATATCCGGCCCGGCGCCATCGTGCTGCTGCATGAAGGCGCGGCGCACGGCCACAACGTGGTGATCCTGGCGCAGCTGCTGGCATGGCTGGACGCACAGGGCTACCGCGCAGTGGTGCCGTCGACGGAGATCGCGCCCGACGCGTTGGGCATGGCCGCCTGAAATCCTTCTCCCGCCGGGAGAAGGTGGTGCGCAGCGCCGGATGAAGTTGGCGAACCGGTGAGCTGCCCGATGCTCCGACCCTCACCCCGGCCTCTGTCCCGGGGCAGAGGGAAGCACGATGCCTGGATCGCCGTGACGCAACGTTCGCCGCGCGCACGACTCATGGACCCGTCGTCGCGCTTCGTGCGCATGGCGCACGCTACGCCAGCAGGTGATGCGCGACGGGAAAGGCCAGCCGCGCCCATTCGGTGTACATCGCGGCCGACGGGTGCAGGCCGTCGTCGGCCAGCATCGCCGGTTCGGCGCCGCGCGCACGGCTGACCGGGGTGATGTCGACGAAGGCCACATCACGCAGGCTGCAGACGGCGCGCGCGGCGGCGTTGTAGGCATCCAGCTCGCGCGCGATCTGCGCCACGTCGCGGCCGGACTGCGCGGCGAACGGGGTGACCCCCCAGTCGGGAATCGACAGCACCAGCACGCGCTCCGGCCGGTTGCCGGCAAAGCCGATCGCGCGCCAAAGCAGCGCGGCGAACTGCGTGCGGTATTCCTCCACGCTGCGGCCGCGATACTGGTTGTTCACGCCGATCAGCAGGCTGACGAAATCGTGCCCGCCCAGCGGCTCGGCGGCCGTGATCGCGGCGTCCAGCTCGTCCGTGGTCCAGCCGGTGGTGGCGATGATGCGCGGATCGCCGACCAGGATGCCTTCCCTGCGCAGCAGGCGCGCCAGCTGCATCGGCCAGCGACCGGCTTCATCCACCGCTTCGCCAATGGTGTAGGAGTCGCCCAGCGCGAGGTAGCGCAGCTCGGTGGTGAGGGCGGTCGTGTGGGGGGCGGAGATCGTGGTCATGGGCGAATGATGCGCTCTTCCAGCCCCCTGTAGGAGCGACGTGAGTCGCGACCGCGAACCGGGGTCGCCAGCGAAAGATCGGTTGTCCGGGATAAAACGCCGCGTTTGACGCCGTTCGTCGCTCGATTGGAGGTCATCGGATACATCGTGGCGTGTGGTCGCGACTCACGTCGCTCCTACAGTGGACACCCGGGCAACCTCGTCGGCGAACAGCGCCGCCAGCCAGCGGGTGTGACCGTCGGGGTCGACACACTCGACCTCATACGATGTACGCGCCCCGGGCGCGGCCAAAACCATGACGCTCGTCCCCACGTCGCCAACAAGGACGTCCTTCACTCTGGGCACGCTTGCATCGACCCGCACGGAGGATATCGGCGCGATCACGCGGACGACGTCGTATATCTCCAAGATCATCCGCATTGCCCTGCGTGCCTGAGCAAAGGAGCCTGCCTGTGGGAGCGACGTAAGTCGCTATGGGCCATCCGGATACCGTCTCGCGACTTACGTCGCCCCCACAACAGCCCCGCAACAGCCGCGCGGGCGCTTACGCCGCCGCTGGCCGCGACTTGCCCTTGATCGGTACTACCTTGGTCGCCGCTTCGGCGCGACGCGACAGGGCGCGGTCGATGCGGGCGAAGACTTCGCGCATCGTGGCCGCTTCCGGCAGCAGGGTGACGCGGAAATGATGGCGGTACGGCACGTTGAAGCTGGAACCGGGCACGACCAGGACGCCTTCGGTTTCCATCAGCTCCAGCGCGAAGCCGTGGTCGTCGAAGCCCTTGGCCGCGTCGCCCACCACCGCCGGGAACGCGTACAGCGCACCGGCCGGGTTGACCAGGTCCAGGTGTTCGTTGGCTTCGCAGGCCTCGATCACCGCGCGTCGCGTTTCGTACAGGCGGCCACCCGGTGCGCACAGTTCGCTGATGGTGTCCGGGCCGTTGACGGCGGCTTCGATGGCGTACTGGCCCGGCACGTTGGCGCACAGGCGCAGCGCGCTGAGCAGGTCCATCGCATGCAGGAAATCACGCACCACGTCGCCGTGGCCCGACAGCACCGACCAGCCCACGCGCCAGCCGCAGGCACGGTGCACCTTGCTCAGGCCACTGAAGGTGATGCACGGCACGTCGCCCGCCAGCGGCGCGACCGGCACGAACGTCGCGCCGTCGTACAGCACCTGGTCGTAGATCTCGTCCACCATCAGCAGCAGGCGGTGCTTGGCCGCGATGGCGACGATGCGCTCCAGCAGCTCGCGCGGATAGGTGGCGCCGGTCGGATTGTTCGGATTGATCAGCACGATGGCGCGCGTGCGCGACGACACCAGCTGTTCGATCTCGGACGGATCGGGCAGGAAGTCGTTTTCCGGGTCGCAGCGGTAATACACCGGGCGGCCGTCGTTGAGGATGGTCGCCGCCGACCACAGCGGATAATCGGGCGACGGCACCAGCACTTCATCGCCGGGATTGAGCAGGGCACGCAGCGACAGGTCGATCAGTTCGGAAACGCCGTTGCCGACGAACACGCGGTCCGGATGCGCATCGGGCGTGTGGCGGCGCGCGTAGGCGGCGGCGATGGCTTCGCGCGCGGCCGGCAGGCCCTGCTGGTGCGTGTAGGGATCGGTGTGGTCGATGTCGCCGATGATCGACTTCTGCAGGTGCGCGGGTGCGCGGAAACCGAACGCACCCGGATTGCCGATGTTGAGCTTGATCAGCTTGTGGCCCTGCGCCTCCAGCTCCCGGGCTCGCCGTGCCAGTTCGCCCCGGATCTCGTAGCGGACTTCGGACAGGCGTTCGCGCGTGGCGAGCGGTTTGACGGGCGGCGTGGACATGGCGGTAAGCGCTGGGGCTGGCGGAAAGGGCAGACAGGGGCCAAGCTTAACGGAAATTTAGCCGTCAAGACCCGTCGGCTTCAGCCCCCGTCTAGAATCCGCAACCATGCCCGAAATGCCTGCCAATACCGTGTCCGAGATCACCCTGTTGAGGGCGATCGGCTGGCCCTATGAGGGGGAACCGGAGGACAAGGCCTGGCAGGCGGTGCTCGCCGCGCATCCCGACGCCCGGCCGGCGCGGGTGGTGGAACAGCACCGGTCCGGGTACATCGTCGCCGACGCCCCCGGCGTGGCGGTCAAGGCCGACTCGCTGCCCGAATGGCAGCGCCCGCGTTTCCCCGCGCACGAACGGCCCGCCGTGGGCGACTGGCTGCTGATGGAAGGCGGCGGCGAGCCCGGCAGCGGCGGCACCCGCCACCGCATCGTCGCCACGCTGCCGCGGCACACCGAGATCAAGCGCGGTGCCGCCGGCGAGCACTACCACCAGCAGGTGATCGCGGCGAACATCGATACGGTGTTCATCGTCTGCGGCCTGGATGCCGACTTCAATCCGCGCCGCATCGAACGCTACCTGCTGCTGGTCGGCGGTGGTGGCGCGCAACCGGTCGTGGTGCTGACCAAGGCCGACCGCACCGAGTACGCCGACGATGCGGTGGACGTGCTGGCCGATGTCACCGCGCAGGGCGTGCCGGTGTTCACCGTCAACGCGAAGGACCCCGACAGCGTGTCGCAGCTGTCGCCGTGGCTGTTGCCCGGGCGCACGGTGGTGCTGGTGGGTTCCTCCGGCGCGGGCAAGTCGACGCTGACCAACACGCTGCTGGGCAACGAGAAGATGAAGACCGGCGAAGTGCGCGAGAGCGATTCGCGCGGTCGCCATACCACCACCTATCGCGCGCTGATCCCGCTGCCGTCCGGCGCGTGCATGATCGACACGCCCGGCATGCGCGAACTGAAGCCCACCGGCGAGGAAGACCTGTCCGAGGGCGGCTTCGCCGACATCGAGGCGCTGGCGGCGCAGTGCAAGTTCCGCGACTGCTCGCATGATCGCGAGCCGGGTTGCGCCGTGCGCGCGGCGATCGAGCGCGAAGAGCTGGATGAAGGCCGCTTCCTCAACTACCTCAAGCTGCGTGATGAAGTCGCCGCCGCCGCCGACAAACTGGCCTCGCGCCTGGCCGACAAGTCGAATGCCAAGGTGCAGAACAAGGCGTTGAACAAGCGGCTGACGGACAAGTACGGCAAGCGATAGCGGCCGCCGTATCGTTACCGACCCGATGAATCGTTAGAGCTTGACCACGGCCACCGAGCCCGGAATCGTCGAGATCTGCTCGGCGAGGAAGACAGCGTCCTCCAGTGTTTCTGTGTCGTCATGCGCGGCCGTGAGCATGAAGTAGGGTTCTGTGCCATCACCTACGCACAGATCATCAATCGCGTCCTCGATCCTCGCCGCCTCGCGGCCAACGACGCCAACATACTGCACGCCGTCCCGCATCCAGTCCCTGACCATGCCTGTCAGCTCCGGACGGAAGCCTCTGAGCGAATGGATGACAATCTTGCGGGGGCGTGCCATCGAGCTCTAACTCCGGCGATGGTCGGGGGTGACGGCTGATCAATCCCACAGGTTGATGAAGCCGGTGATGATCAACGCGTTGCTGAAGTCGATGAAGAAGGCGCCCACCAGCGGCGCCACCAGGAACGCGCGCGGCGCCATGCCGTAGCGTTCCACCAGCGTGCGCATCACCGCCATCGCGTTGGCGGTGGTGCCCAGCATGAAGCCGATGAAGCCGCCGCCCATCACCGCCGCATCGTAGTCGCGGCCCATCACGCGGAAGACCACGCCGCAGAACACCGCCACCAGCGCCACTTGCAGCGTCAGGTTGACCAGCAGTGGCGCGGCCAGTCCAGCGAGTTCCCACAGCTTGAGGTTCATCAGCGCCACCGCCAGGAACAGCGACAGGCAGACGTTGCCGATCAGGTCGGTGGTGGCCACCGGCAGCCGGATCAGCCCGGTGCGGTCGTCGACATAGCGGATCAGCGCGCCCACCAGCATCGCGCCGACGTAGGCCGGCAGCGTCAGGCCGGCGGCGGACAGGCCGGCACTGACACCGGCACCGGCCCACATGGCCACCAGGATCACGACGATGCTCTTCAGCGCATCGAACTCGCGCGTCGGCAGGTCCGGCGTGTCGTGTGCGCCTGCCGGCTCGGCTGCCGACTCGTACGGTGCGCCCACGCGCACACCGCCGTGCAGCTTGTGGCGGCGGATCAGCAGCGTGGTCACCGGACCGCCGATCAGCCCGCCGCAGACGATGCCGGCCATCGCGGACGCGACCGCGATGGATTCGGCCCCGCTCACGCCGGCCTGTTCGAACAGCGGCGCGAACGCGAGCCCGGTCGCGGGGCCGCCGGTGAGCGTCGTCGACCCTGCCAGCACGCCGAACAGTGGATGCAGGCCGAAGCCCACCGCCACCGCCATGCCCAGCAGGTTCTGCACCACGGCGAACGCCGTGGCCAGCAGCAGGAACACCACCACCTGCCGCCCGCTGGCGCGCAGCAGCGCCACGCTGGCGTTGGCGCCGATGGTGGTGAAGAAAGCGATCATCAGCGGCGTCTGCAGGCTGGTGTCCAGCGTGAAGAGGGTGACGTCGTGCGAGCGCGCCGCCAGGACGGCCAGCGCCACCACCAGGCCGCCGACGACCGGTGCGGGCAGGTTGTAGCGGGCGAGCGGTGGAATGGCGCGGCAGAGCGCATAGCCGAGGAAGAGGGCCAGGCCGGCGAAGGCCAGCGTCTGTACCGCGTCGAGTTCCAGCATGCCGCCCCCGCCACCGATGCAAGAGCATCGAGCATAGTCCAGGCACCGGCGCTTGTGCCGGGTGGCACGCGCCCTGGGCTACAGTGGCGGCCCGGGAGGATTCCATGCAGGCCGACATCATCCATCACGCCGCGCTCGACGCGCGCATGGTCAAGGCGGTACGCGGCATCAAGCTGCTCAGCCTGGCCAGTTGGCCGGCCGACGCGCAGGCGCCGTTCCTGGAGGGCATCGCGCGGGGACAGCCGCAGCTGCCCGTCATCGCCTACCCCACGCTGGATTTCAGCGCGGCCCGCCGCGAGCTGGCGGCCATCTCCGCCGCGGCCGATCCGTCGCATCCGCTGGGCAGCTACCTGCGGGCATCGGTGGAGAGCTGGGACATCGCCGCGCAGCTGCTGGAGGCGCTGGGCACGCCACGGGTGACGGAGCATTCGATCGCCCTGTTCGGCACGCCGGAGGAATGCCTGCCCGGCGACGGGCCGACCACGCGCGATGCCGCGGGCCACTTCATCGCCATCGCCAACGACCTGGACCGCGAACTGCTGGCGCCGGAAGAACAGATCCCGGTGTCGGCGACGGCGCTGCAACTGCAGCTGCAGGCGGACCTGGACGATTTCTTCGACGCCCGCGTCATCACCGTGCAGCTGGACCCGGCGCTGATCGCGAAAGCCGCCGCGGGCGCCACCCGCATCCGCCTGCGCCACGGCGCGGCCTTCAGCGACTATGACCGCCGGCAGCTGCTGCAGCACGAGGCGCTGGTGCATTCGCTGACCGCATTGAACGGGCGCGAGCAGGTGTATCTGCCCAGCCTGGCGCTGTCGTCGCCGCGTGTCACCGCCACGCAGGAAGGCCTGGCGACCTTCGCCGAACAGATCACCGGCAGCATCGACATCGAGCGGATGAAACGCATCAGCCTGCGCATCGAGGCCGTGGCGATGGCGCTGGATGGCGCCGACTTCATCGAGGTGTTCCGCTATTTCACCGATGCCGGACAGAATGCGGCCGAGAGCTTCTCATCGGCACAGCGCGTGTTCCGCGGCGTGCCGACCTCCGGCGGTGCCGCGTTCACCAAGGACACGGTCTACCTGCGGGGCCTGATCGGCGTGCACACCTTCTTCCGCCGGTCCCTGCAGCAGGACCGGCTGCGCCTGTGCCGCCGCCTGTTCGCCGGCAAGATGACGCTGCAGGACGTGACCAGTTTCGATCCGCTGTTCGACAGCGGCGTGCTGGCCCCGCCACGCTGGCTGCCGCCGTGGGTGAGCCGTGCCAACGGCCTGGCCGGCGTGCTGGCGTTCTCCCTGTTCGCCAACCGCATCCGCCTGGACCGGCTGTCGGCGGACGCCTAGCCCGTGATGTAAAGCCGCAGCGCAGCAGGGCGGGTCACGGTGGGGATGGGGGATTGCCGGTAGAATCGCGGGCCTGTCCATGGATGCGTGCGCAATGTCCAACGAAGAATTCAAACAGGCCGCCCTCGAGTACCACCGCGTCTGCCCGCCGGGCAAGATCAAGGTCTCCCCGACCAAACCGATGCTGACGCAGCGCGACCTGGCGCTGGCGTATTCGCCCGGCGTGGCCTATGCCTGCGAAGCCATCGTCGAGGACCCGCGCGCGGCCAGCGAGATGACCGCCCGCGGCAACCTGGTGGCCGTGGTAACCAACGGCACCGCCGTGCTGGGCCTGGGCAACATCGGCCCGCTGGCCGGCAAGCCGGTGATGGAAGGCAAGGGCGTGCTGTTCCAGAAGTTCGCCGGCATCGACGTGTTCGACATCGAGATCGACGAGACCGACCCGGACAAGCTGGTCGACATCATCGCCTCGCTGGAGCCGACCTTCGGCGGCATCAATCTGGAAGACATCAAGGCGCCGGAGTGCTTCATCGTGGAGCGCAAGCTGCGCGAGCGCATGAAGATCCCGGTGTTCCACGACGACCAGCATGGCACCGCGATCATCGTCGGCGCGGCGGTAGTCAACGCGCTGGAAGTGGTGGGCAAGAAGATCGGCGACGTCAAGCTGGCCACCAGCGGCGCCGGCGCGGCCGGCATCGCCTGCCTGGACATGCTGGTGGCGCTGGGCCTGAAGCCGGAGAACATCCTGGCGGTGGACCGCGACGGCGTGCTCTACACCGGCCGCCCCAACCTGGACCCGGACAAGGCGCGCTACGCGCGCGACACCGCCAAGCGTTCGCTGGCCGAGATCGTCGAAGGGGCCGACATCTTCCTGGGCCTGTCCGCCGCCGGCGTGCTGAAGCCGGAGATGGTCGCCACGATGGCCGACAAGCCGATCATCCTGGCGCTGGCCAATCCCAACCCGGAGATCTCGCCGGAAGACGCCAGGCGCGTGCGCCCGGACGTCATCATCGGCACCGGCCGCAGCGACTACCCCAACCAGGTCAACAACGCGCTGTGCTTCCCCTACATCTTCCGCGGCGCGCTGGACGTGGGCGCTACCGTGATCAACGAGCCGATGAAGGTGGCCTGCGTGAAGGCCATCGCCGCGCTGGCGCGCCGCGAAGCCTCCGACCTGGGCGCCGCCTACGGCGACGAGATTCCCTGTTTCGGCCCGGAATACCTGATCCCGCGTCCGTTCGACCCGCGCCTGCTGGTGGAACTGGCCACGGCCGTGGCGCATGCCGCGATGGATTCGGGCGTGGCCCTGCGTCCGATCGAGGACATGGTGGCCTACCGCGAGAAGCTGGGCCAGTTCGTCTACCGCACCAGCCTGATGATGAAGCCGGTGTACGACCGTGCGCGCGCGGACAAGAAGCGCGTGGTGTATGCCGAAGGCGAGGAGGAGACCGTGCTGCGGGCCGTGCAGACGGTGATCGACGAAGGCCTGGCCTTCCCGATCCTGATCGGCCGGCCGGACGTGATCGATGCGCGCATCCAGCGCCTGGGCCTGCGCATGCGCGCGGGGGTGGATTTCGAGCTCACCAACCAGGACGACGATCCGCGCTTCAACGACTACTGGCAGCACTACCACGCGCTGACCTCGCGCCGTGGCGTGACGCCGGCCGCGGCCAAGAACCTGATGCGCTCGCGGCCCACGCTGATCGCCGCGGTGATGGTGGCCCGTGGCGAAGCCGATGCCATGGTCAGTGGCATCGTCGGCCGTTTCCACAAGAAGCTCGGTTACGTGCGCAGCGTGATCCCGCTGGATCCGGGCGTGCAGTCGACCTCGGCCATGACCGGCGTGATCAACAACCAGGGCGCGTACTTCTTCCTGGACACGCACGTGCAGGACAACCCGACCGCCGAGCAGATCGCCGAGGCCACGCTGCAGGCGGCGTACCGGCTGAAGCTGTTCGGCATCGAGCCACGCATCGCGTTGCTGTCGCATGCGAACTTCGGCAGCCACGAGACCGCCAGCGCGGTGAAGATGCGGCAGGTGCGCGAGCTGTTGCTCAAGCGCAAGCCGGACCTGAACGTCGATGGCGAGATGCAGGGCGACACCGCGTGGGATGAAGTGCTGCGCAACCGCATCATGCCGGGCAGCACGCTGACCGGCCGGGCGAACCTGTTCGTGCTGCCCAACCTGGATGCGGCCAACATCACCTACAACATGGTGCGCGTGGTCACCGACGGCGTGGCCATCGGGCCGATCCTGATGGGCATCTCCAAGCCGGTGCACATCCTCACCACCAGCGCCACCCCCCGCCGCGTGGTCAACATGACCGCCATCGCCGCCGTGGATGCGCAGATCCGCCAGCAGCGCGATGCCGAGCGCAATGGGCCGGGTTGATCGGCTGGCGGTTCGGTAAAAACAAAACGCCCCGCATGCGGGGCGTTTTTTGTGGATTCCATGTAGGAGCGACGTCAGTCGCGACCATGCGAATCGAGCGTCCATGGTGCCTGGCGGCATGCGGTCGCGACTGACGTCGCTCCTACAAGGGCAATCAGTCTTCTTCTTCCCCATCCAGGATCCGCCGCTGCAGGGCATCCAGGTAGGCGTCGGCGTCGGCGGTGGATTCGAAGATCTCGTCCATCGGCACCGCCTGCACGATGTCGATGACCTTGCGGATCTGTTCCTGCGGGTGCACCACCAGCAGGCGGCCCTCGTGCGGAGCCAGGGCCTTGCGGGCCTTCAGGATGCTGCGCACGCCGGCGCTGCTGATGTAGTCCAGGTGCGCCAGGTCCAGCACCAGCGCATGCGGGCGCGCCGCCAGCATCGGCGCCAGCTTTTCATCCAGCTGCACATGGCTGAGCGTGTCCAGCCGCCCGCTGAGCAGCACGTACTGGTTGCCGTTGACCGGCGGGTAGATCTCGATCTCCAGTGTCATCGAACATCTCGGTAAAGCGGAGGTGCCGGGTGGGGGCGCCCGGAAGGCAGGGGCAGCACGGGTGGATCGTAAAGCACGCGTCCCGCGACGGGCGTGACCACGGCGGCATATCGCGGGGCTAGTCGTCGTCCTGGTCGCCCTGCAGCACCTTGCGCTGCATCACGTCCAGGTAAGCGTCCGCTTCGGCGGTGGAACTGAAGATCTCGTTCAACGGCACCGCCTTGACCATGTCCAGCACTTTCTGGATCTGCGGCTGCGGGTTGACCAGCAGCACCTTGCCGCCGTGCGGCGCCAGGGTCTTGCGCGCCTTGAAGATGCAGCGGATGCCCGCGCTGCTGATGTAGTCCAGCCCGGACACGTCCAGCACCAGCGAGTGCAGCTGGCGCGTCAGCAGCGGGGCCAGTGCTTCGTCGAGGTCTTCGTAGGTGTGCGTGTCCAGCCGGCCGCTGATGGACACGCGCTGGCTGCCCTTGCCCGGGGGGTGGATCTGGATGTCCAGGCTCATGCTTCGCTCTCCGTGGGAATACGCAGGGTGACGCGCAGGATGTTGTAGTTGCCCATGCGCTGGTAATGCGTTTCTTCCGCCAGCTGCCGGATCAGGTGCACGCCCAGGCCGCCGGTGGGGCGGTCCAGGATGTGGGCATCCAGATCGGGCGCTGGCAGGGACAGCGGGTTGAAGGGAGCCCCGCTTTCGCGGAACTCCAGCGTCAGCAGATTACCGCGAATCCCGATGTCCACGCACAGCTCGTGCTCCACCGCATCGATCTGGGCCACGTCGCCATGTTCGATGGCGTTGCTGGCCAGCTCTTCCACGATCAGGCGCACGTCGCACTGCAGGGCGTGGCTGACGCCGTTGTTCTGCAGGACGGCCTCGAGGGACGCGTTCAGATCGTCCACGCGGGCATGCTCACGGGGAATGAACAGTCGCATCTGCATGCGGAGTCTCCTGTGGTGGCGTAGCTTCGGGGGAACCGGTGACGGTGTCCAGCCGGCGACGTATCGCCAGCACGGTGATGTCGTCGGACTGCGGTGCGGGTTCGGTAAACGCATGAACCTGCGCGATCAGGTGCTCGCACTGTTCGCGTGCGGTATTGCCGGCACGCAGGGCCTCGCGCAGGCGCTCCAGGCCGAACGCGACATCGGCCGGATCGAAGGCTTCCGTGACCCCGTCGGTGTAGGCCAGCAGCGTGGCGCCTGCCGGCACGCGCCCGTTCCACACGGTGAAGTCGTCGCTGACTTCGAAGCCCAGCGGCGGCCCGGGCTGGACCGGCAGCACTTCGTGGTGTCCGTCGGCATGCAGCAGCAGCGGCGCATCGTGCCCCGCGCTGGCCAGCGTGCAGTCGCCGCTCAGTACATCCACGCGGCCGCACAGCACGGTGGCGAACATGCAGGTCTCGTTGCCTTCCACCAGACGGCGCGAGGCCTCGGCCAGCACGCGTTGCGGATGACGATGGCTGCTGGCGGCCACTTCCAGCACGGTGACCGCGCGCGCCATGAACAGCGCCGCCGGCACGCCCTTGTCCGACACGTCGCCGATGGCGAACCACAGTTCGTCCGGCGTGGTCTCGATGAAGCAGTAGAAGTCGCCGCCCACGGCCTTCGCCGGCTCCAGCCGCGCGTAGGCTTCCAGGTGCGTATGCGCGCGGTCGATCACCCGGCCCGGCGGCAGCATGGCCTGCTGGATGTCGCGTGCGATGGACAGTTCGCTTTCCAGTTTCTGCCGCGCGGCGGTCATGTCCTCGATCTCGACCAGTTGCTGCTGGATCGAGTCGCGCGCGTGCTGCAGCGTGCGCGCCATCTGCCCCACTTCGTCATGCCGCGCCTGGTAGGGCACGGGCGTGTCGTAGTCACCCTGCGCCAGCTGCGCGGCCGACGCCGACAGGCCTTCCACCGGCAGGCTGATGTGCTTGGCCAGCTTGCGCACCACCAGCATGCACAGCAGCGCCAGCAGTGCACCCACCGCGGCCAGCATCAGCAATGCCTGGTTGAGCCGGGCGATGACCAGGGCGTAGGACTGTGCGACCAGCAGGCTCCAGCCGCTTTGGCCGATCGGGGCGACGACGGTGTAGCGCTGTTCGCCGGTCACCGCATCCGTGTGCGTGTGCTGCAGCGGCTGGCGCATGCGCACGGCGGTGGCCGCGCGCTGCAGGTCGCTGCGCCCTCTGCGCTGGATGTAGTCGTCCAGGGTTTCCTGGCGTTCGACGCTGACTTCCGGATTCAGCGCCAGCGTGCCCGCCGGCGCCACCAGCGTGACGCGCCAGCCGGGCAGTGCGGCGAGGGATTCCACCAGTCCGGTCACGCGGGACAGCGGCAGGTCCAGGCTGACCATGCCGCGCGTGTGCGCCCGCCGGCCGGGTTCGCGCAGCGGCATGTTGTAGGTGACCATCCAGACATCGCCGGCGGTCCGGTTGAGGTAAGGCTCGGACCACCACCCCGTCGGCGAGGCGACGGTGCGCTGGTACCAGCCCTGGTCGCGGAACGCATAGCCTTCGGCAATGAAGTCGTGGTCGCGCCCATCGGCGGCGATGTAGCGGGCGAACGGCGCATCCGTGCGCGTGCGCGGCTCCAGGATCAGCAGCCCGCCCACGCAGCCCGGCGTGGCCTTCACCATGGCGCGCAACGTGGTGGTCAGTTCGTCGGGCGAGAGGCGCGCGTTGGCGACCAGGTCGGAAATGCCGTGCGTGGTGATGGTGACTACGTGCAGCGCGTTGTCCAGGCGCTCGGCGGCTTCCTGTGCGGTGGCGTGCGTGTCGCGCCGCGCGTCATCGAAGATCAGCCGCCGCGCGAACCACGCGGTCGCCACCACCAGCAGCAGCAACAGCAGCACGTTCACCAGGCCGGCCCACAGCGCGATTCGCGTGCGCAGGCTTCGCCGCCAGTGCACCGCACCGGCGACATCCCGTGGCATTCCGTTCCGCGGTCCTGCTGCTGCCATGGCAACCCCTGATCCGCCCCCGCCGCCGATCATAAGCGCAGTGCGATGTTGCGCAGCACCATAGGTCTCATTTTGGTGTGGTCGATTGTCCCGGGACAGGCATGCAGTGTCCGTTCCATACGCCTGCGTAGCCAATCCTGGAGCGGGTGCGTGCGCTACACTTCAGGGCTCTACAAGAACGATGCCGCCGTGCCCCACGCACGGTGAAAACAGGAGTGGGAATGAACTGGTTGAACGAGATGTTGCAGAGCGATCCGGACCCGCAGGAGACCCGCGAGTGGATCGATTCCATGCAGGCGGTGATCCAGAAGAACGGCGCGCTGCGTGCACACCAGCTGCTGGAAGGCATGGTCGAAGTGACCCGCCGCGCCGGTGCCTACCTGCCGTTCTCGCCGACCACCGAATACGTCAACACCATCGCCCCCGCCAACGAGGCCAAGAGCCCCGGTGATGCGGCGCTGGAATGGCGCATCCGTTCGATCATCCGCTGGAACGCGATGGCCACCGTCGTGCGCGCCAACCGCAAGCCCGGCGACCTGGGCGGCCACATCGCCAGCTTCGCCTCCGGCGCCACGCTGTACGACGTGGGCTTCAACCACTTCTGGCGCGCGCCCAGCGACAGCCATCCGGGCGACCTGCTGTTCATCCAGGGCCACAGCGCGCCCGGCATCTACGCGCGTTCGTACCTGGAAGGCCGCATCAACGAGCAGCAGCTGGACAACTTCCGCATGGAAGTCGATGGCCAGGGCATCTCGTCGTATCCGCACCCGTGGCTGATGCCCGATTACTGGCAGACCCCGACCGTCTCGATGGGCCTGGGCCCGCTGGCGGCGATCTACCAGGCGCAGTTCATGAAGTACCTGGAGCACCGCGGCCTGATCGAGAAGTCGGACCGCAAGGTCTGGTGCTTCATCGGCGACGGCGAGAGCGACGAGCCGGAAACCCTGGGCGCCATCGCGCTGGCCGGCCGCGAAGGCCTGGACAACCTGATCTTCGTGGTCAACTGCAACCTGCAGCGCCTCGATGGCCCGGTGCGCGGCAACGGCAAGATCATCCAGGAACTCGAAGGCGTGTTCCGCGGCGGTGGCTGGAACGTCATCAAGCTGCTGTGGGGCAGTTACTGGGATCCGCTCCTCGCGCGCGACACCGACGGCGTGCTGAAGAAGCTGATGATGGAAACCGTCGACGGCGAATACCAGAACTGCAAGGCCTTCGGCGGCAAGTACACGCGCGACAATTTCTTCGGCAAGTACCCGGAGACGGCCGCGATGGTCGCCAGCCTGTCCGACGACGACATCTGGCGCCTCAACCGCGGCGGCCATGACCCGCACAAGGTGTACGCGGCCTACCACGAGGCGGTGAACACCCAGGGCATGCCCACGGTGATCCTGGCCAAGACGGTGAAGGGCTACGGCATGGGCTCGGCGGGCGAATCGCTCAACCCGACCCACCAGACCAAGAAGCTCGACGACGAAGCGATCCGCAGCTTCCGCGACCGCTTCAACATCCCGGTCACCGACAAGCAGCTGGAAGAATCGGCGCAGGTGCCGTTCTACCACCCGGGTGAGGATTCGCCGGAAGTGCAGTACCTGAAGGCGCGCCGCGCCGCGCTGGGTGGTTACCTGCCGCAGCGTCGCCGCAAGTCCAGCGAGTCGTTCGAGACGCCCAAGCTGGAAGCGTTCGACCGCCTGCTGAAGAGCACCGGCGACCGCGAGATCTCCACCACCATGGCGTTCGTGCAGGGCCTGAACATCGCGCTGCGCGACAAGCAGGTCGGCCCGCGCCTGGTGCCGATCGTCGCCGACGAAGCACGCACGTTCGGCATGGAAGGCATGTTCCGCCAGATCGGCATCTATGCGCCGTTCGGCCAGAAGTACAAGCCGGTCGACGCCGACCAGCTGATGTACTACCGCGAGGACCAGTCCGGCCAGGTGCTGCAGCAGGGCATCAGCGAGCCGGGCGCGATGTCGTCGTGGATGGCGGCGGGCACCAGCTATTCGGTCAGCAACGTGCCGATGCTGCCGTTCTATATCTACTACTCGATGTTCGGCTTCCAGCGCATAGGCGACATCGCCTGGCAGGCGGCGGACATGCGCACGCGCGGCTTCCTGCTGGGCGGCACCGCGGGCCGCACCACGCTGAACGGCGAAGGCCTGCAGCACGAGGACGGCTTCAGCCATGTCGTCGCCGGCGGCATCCCCAACGTCCGCAGCTACGACCCCACCTTCGGTTTCGAAGTCGCGGTGGTCCTGCAGCACGGCATGCAGAAGATGCTGCAGGAGCAGGTGGACGAGTACTACTACGTCACCCTGATGAACGAGAACTACACCCACCCGGACATGCCGGCAGGCGCGGCCGAGGGCATCATCAAGGGCATGTACCTGCTCACCGATGCGGGCAAGCCGAAGAAGGGCGAGCTGCGCGTGCAGCTGCTGGGCAGCGGCACCATCCTGCGCGAGGCGATCGCGGCGGCCGAGCTGCTGGACAAGGATTTCGGCGTCACCGCCGACATCTGGTCGTGCCCCAGCTTCAACGAGCTGCGTCGTGACGGTTTCGACGCCGAGCGCTGGAACCGCCTGAACCCGGAAGCCAAGTCGCCGCGCAAGGCATACGTGACCGAGCTGCTGGAAGGCCGCCAGGGCCCGGCCATCGCCGCGACGGACTACGTGCGTGCGTACGCCGACCAGATCCGCGCGTTCGTGCCGATGGCGTACACGGTGCTGGGCACGGACGGCTTTGGCCGCAGCGACACCCGCGCCAACCTGCGTCGCCACTTCGAAGTGGACCGCTACTACATCGCCCACGCCGCCATCGCCGCCCTGGCGAAGGAAGGCAAGATGACCGCCAAGGACGTATCCCGTGCGATCAAGCAGTACAAGATCGATGTGGAGAAGGCGAACCCGGTTGGGGTTTGATGGCTGATGTACCCTCTCCCGCTTTCGGGAGAGGGGCCGGGCAAGGTAATCAGGTTAGGAACAACGACATATCGCAAGGAATGCGAGCATGCCCCCGAAGATTCGTGACGTGTTGCAGCAACTCAAGGACGCGGGCTGGCAGCAGATTGGTCAGACGGGCAGCCACCGCCAGTTCAAGCATCCGACGCTTCCGGGTCGGGTGACAGTCGCCGGCAAGCCGGGTGATGATGTGGCGCCCGGCACGCTGGGCAGTATCCTGAAACAGGCCGGGATCAAGAGGTGACTTCCATGCGCTACGCCATCGTCATCGAGCAAGCGGGCGGCAACTATTCCGCCTATGTGCCTGACCTGCCCGGCTGCGTGGCGACCGGCGCGACCAAGGCCGAAGTGGAATCGTTGATCCATGACGCCATCGCGCTGCATATTGCCGGATTGCGCGAGGATGGTGCAGCGATTCCGTTGCCTTCGAGCCAGGTGGAGTACATCGACGTCGCGGCATGAGTGCGTGGGGATGATGCGGTGATGGGCCGCGCCGCATGATGCTGACCCTCGACCATCTGCGGCGCTATACGTCGCTGCCCTGTTCAATTGCCTAAGAGCGTTGCGCGGTAGCTCACCGGATCGAGCAGGCAACTTGCCGCAATCGGACCGTTGAGCGAAAACATGCGCGGGCTCTTGCGGAAGTCGAATAGCCGGTAGAGGTGGAACTGATCAATCGCTTCTTCCGAGAAGCCAACCTCATTTGCGCTGACGAAGAAGGGCGTCTCCGCGTCATAGGATGTGGTCTTTACCTCGATGAACCTTTCGCGGCCATCGGCGTTGTAAGAAAGTGTGTCGTAGCCGAATCCATCGCCTTTCAGTTGGGATGTGTGCTCAATGCGGTCGACGAGTTGCTTGGCGCCCTCATTGAACAGCCTGCGAGCTTCGAATTCCATGACAACCAGTTCGCCCGCATGTCCAAGCGAACGATTTCGTGCTTCTCGCTCCAAGTAGTCACGTTTGATGGCGATGCGATGAATGGCGTCAGCCGCTGCATCGTTGACCCGATACTTCGGCGCGGGCATTTCAACCACGAAATCCGTGAAATCGGTGATCAGGGGAGGTTCCGCAGCGGTCTCGACGCTTCGAATGGCTGCCTGATCGAGCGCTGCATCCCTTTGCAATAGATCACCGACAACATCGATCAGAAGCTTCTGGACGTTCGCAAGCGGCTTGTATCCCGACACCGATTGCACGCCAAGAGCATGGAGTACGGCACTGATGTTGCGGAACTTATACTCGATCGCGCCCGTATTCCGCGCCGGGATCTGGCTGGCAAGTTGTCGGATAACGTGGGCCTTGACGAAGGTCTGCCCAAGTTCCTGCATTCGAAGCATGCGCAGGTAGGCGAGGACCGTGGCTTCGACCTCAGCCGCTGACCACGACTCTCCTGCTACCCCGTCCTCGATCGCCATGAGTCCACTCCCGTCGATGCTTTCCAGGATAGTAGATCTGTTTGTACCCGTCATTTACTGGGCACTGCATCGATCGCGAGCGACGATTTTTTGGGTAGCTCCGTGGTGTCGCATGAGTTCAGTGCCGTGCCACCGCTGGTGGCCGTGCCGCTGGATATGTGGGTCCTCCGGATCGGACTGTTAAGCGCGCAGGGTGACCACAGGCTCACCGATTTCGCGGCTCCCTCAAGGCGGGCTTTGGCCCCCCTACGGTGTCCACTGCGTCTTGCGCCATGACTCGGGAAGATGGTCGAACGCAAGCATGTGGCGCGCGGTGGAATCCGCCGCGCCAGGCGATTCGCATAGACTTCCCCGTCCCGTGCCCGCGCGCCCATTGCCAATGAACCCCCATCCAGCTCTCACCGAACTCCGCCTGCTGCTGGGCATCGAGCGCAACACCACGCGCCATAGCGAGAAATGGATCTCGGGGCTGGGCGCGTTGCTGGGCATCCTGGCGGTGTATGCCATCACCCATGCCGCGTTCCCGCAGCTGGGTGCAGGGTCGGTCACCGGGTTGCTGATGGTCACCTCGATGGGCGCCTCGGCCGTGCTGCTCTTCGCCGTGCCGCAGGGCGCACTGTCGCAACCCTGGGCCGTGATCGGGGGCCACCTGGTTTCCGCCTTCATCGGCGTCAGCTGCCAGAAACTGTTCCCCGGCCACGCCTGGACCGCCGCCCTCGCTGTCGGCCTGTCCGTGCTGGCCATGCACTACCTGCGCTGCATCCACCCGCCCGGTGGCGCGACCGCCCTGGCGGCGGTGATCGGCGGCGCCGACCTGCACGCACTGGGCTACCTGTACCTGCTGACGCCCGTGCTGATCAACGTGGTCGCCATCCTGTCGATGGCCATCGCCTTCAACGCCCTGTTCCCCTGGCGCCGCTATCCCGCACACCTGCACAAGCGCCGGGCCGAAGCCGACGCCACGCGGCCAGCGATGCGCCAGTTCGAACTGACCCAGGAGGATTTCGCCGCCGCCATGGAGCAGCTGAACTCCTACGTGGACATCACCACCGACAACCTCATCGAACTGATCGAACTGGCCAAGCAACACGCCGAGAAGAACATCACCCATCCGGACCAGATCATCGCCGAGCGTTTCTACAGCAACGGCAAGCTCGGGAAACTCTGGAGCGTGCGTCAGGTGGACACCGCCGGCGATGGCCGCGTGCACTACCGCGTGCTGGCAGGCGAACACGACGGGCAGTCCGGCGTGTGCGGGCAGGATGAATTCCGCCAGTGGGCGCGGTTCGAAGTGGTGCCCCAGGGCACGGGACGCTGGTTGAAAGCGTCCTGAGGGTCATCCGCGACGTTGCAGGCGATGCTCCGGCAGCGCGCACACCACCATCTCGTTGCTGCCGGTGACCTCGCCGATCGCCTGCACCACGTCGCCCGCCTTCAGCGAGGCCACGTCATCCGGCGGCGGCGCCTTGCACAGGTTCCAGCGCGCGGGCAGTTGCACGTTGACGTCGCCCGCCGACGTGGCGATGGTCACCACCGCGCTGCCGTCGTAGGTCCACGGCGTGGTATCGACCTTCACCACCTTGCCTTCAAGCGTGGCCTGCTGCCCGACCACCAGTGCGGTGGCGGTGGGTGAGGTCGAACAGGCACCGAGGGCAGCGAGCGCGAACACGCTGCCGACAAGGCACGACACGGATCGGGTAGGGACGCGAAGACGCATGGACAACTCCTGCAATGTGGGAAGAGGGCGCGCCAGCGGACAGCACATGATTTCCGCACGCGAGGCCGCCGCGATAAGCCAGCTTACCGTTTGCGGTGCCCGCGTAATGCAAAAGACAGCACGGTACCGGTGTCCGCATTGGTCGCACCCCCGCGTTGACCGGCTGTGAGCGGATGCGGTTCGGCGCGAAGTGCGGTTGCAGGTGGAGCAGCGGAACAGTCGAGCCTGGCAGGAGCCTGCCGCGGTGGGTGTGGCAGAAGCGGGGCGGCATCACCCTGCGGCAACCGGCGTGCGCGCCGGCCCGTGGCGCGATGCGTGCCTTCCGCGGACGCCCGCCCTGTCGCAACCCTTGCAGGGTGGTGCAGCGGCGCATTTGGCCGGCCCACCGGAGAACAACACCATGAAGCACGCCACGTTACGGGTCGTGGGCCTGTTGGCCGCGGCCGCCGCACTTCCATGCTTGGCGCAGGACCTGGCGATGACCGCCGGCAAAGGCGCCAAGGTCATCCTGGACAACGACAAGGTCAGGGTTATCGAGCTCACCGTTGCGCCGGAGGGCTCGACCGGACTGCATTCACACGGCGACCACATCGTCTACTTCCTGACGGCGGGCGAAGCAAAACAGACCACGGACGGAAAGACCACCATCACCCCGCGCAAGCCGGGCGAGATCCTGTGGAGCGGGCCGGTGATGCATGAAACGGTGAATGGCGGCAAGGCCGAGACACGCACGCTGATCATCGAGCTGAAATCTCCCGCGCGGTAACGCACCGTGGGCATGCGCGCGCGGGCAACGCACGCATGCTCCACGCTAGAATGCACACGCCAGCGAGCGTCGCCGCCGCCATCGCGTCGCGGCAATCCCTCACTGGAGTCCGTGCATGTCCCTTGCCATGTCGCCCGCCGGGCGCCTGTTTGCTGTCGCTGCCTTCGTGGAAGGCTTCACCTGGGCTGGCCTGCTGCTGGGCATGCTGCTGAAGTACGGCACGCAGACCACCGAGCTGGGCGTGAAGCTGTTCGGCCCGCTGCATGGCGTGGCCTTCCTGTTCTATGTCGCGGTCACCCTGCTGGCGGCAATGCGCCTGCGCTGGCCGTGGTGGGCGTGGCTGCTGGCGTTGCTGGCCGCGGTGCCGCCGCTGGTGACGGTGCCGCTGGAAGTGGTGTTCCGCCGCATCGGTCTGCTGGGCCGCCCCGAAGACCGCGCCGCGCGCTGAGCTAGCGCGCCCGCAACGCGATCCGCGCCGCCAGCGCGCACGGCACGCCGACCAGCAGCATGTGCGCGGCGATGTTGGCCCACAGCGCCCACGGCCACGGCGGCGACTGTCCCGACGGTGCGGCCGACAGCGGCACGATCACATGGATCATCGCGATGTACAGCAGCACGCCGTACAGCGCGCCATGGCGCCATGGATGGCGGACCAGCGCGGGCACGCGCCGCGCCACCAGGTAGTACGCGTAGGCCATGGCCACGGTGATGCCGAAGTGGGACACGGCGCCGAGCAGCGCGGTGGCGTAGCCCCCGGCCACCGCCGCGTCGTTGCCCAGCCAGCCGGAGGCCACCGCCTGGAAGATGCGTGTCGGCGTGACCCCCAGCGTGCCCCACAGGGTGCAGACCCACACCATGTCCAGCGCACCGGCGATCAGGCCGCCGGCCACCACCGCGCGGTGCGGGGTGGCGGCGGAGGCGGGGGAATCGGCCAAGAAGCGGGTCGTTGTCATCGGAGCATCCAGGGCGTGCGATGCCTGCGATTGGAACGGCGGTGGTGGCCCCTTGGCGAGCACCAGTTGTCCCCGGCCGCGCGGAGCCAATTCATGCACCGCCGGTCAGGGTGTTCCCGCTGGCGGGCAGCGCGGCACGCCCGAGCCGACAACGCAGTTCACGCAGCAGCGGGAGGGCTGGCGCGGCGGGAACGGGTCGGAGGGTGGCAGCCCGCCCGGCAGCCGGGCCAGGGCGTCGGCCGGCTTCAGTTGCAGCAGGACGGCCCAGTCCTGGCGGTTGTGGTTGCAGCCGGCCTCGTTGTCCGGCGTGCAGGGCGCTTCGCCACCGCTGCGCTGGGGCAGGTTCCAGAATTCGCCATTGCGGTTCAACGGCAGCAGCCGCATCGTCACGCTCTGCTGCACGTTGCCGCCGATCAGGTAGGCGGTGCTGTCGTTGCCCGGATTGACGGCCACCACCAGGTCGCAATGCATGTCCAGGCCGTCACCGGTCGCCGCTACCGCCCGCAGCCCGTCGTGGCCGTAGACACGGCCATCGTGCCGCACGTAGCACAGCAGGTCGCCGGTCGCGGGTTTCGTCCTGCGCGGATCGGTGAAGCGGTAGGCGCTGGTGTCGGGGCGCTGGTAGGCATCGCGCACGTAGCCGATGTGGCTGGCCGACGACCTGAAACCGGGAAGCCTCGCCTGCCGCATGACCCATGACAGGAACGCCGCCGACCAGGCGTGGTCGATCACGAAGCTGCGGCACATGGCCGCCGCCAGCCCTTCGTTCACGGGCGCCACGCAGTCCTGCGCACCGGGCAGCTGCGACATCTGGCCCAGCAGTCCTGCGTCGCGCCAGAAGCGTGCGACCCGCTGCCATGCGGGGGTGTAGCCATCGTCGACGGGTCGCGCCTCGCCCTCCGTCATCACACCGCTTGCCATGCGACCGTTGCGGTCGATGAACGGCCGGTACCAGAGTGCATGTTCGTTGCAGGCGATCGCCGCCATGCGGGTGGCGGCATCCGCAGCGTTCACCTGCGAACGCAAGACGGGGCAGGCATCGCCCGCCTGTGCGGTGGCGGCGGCGGCCAACAACAGCCAGGGCAGCCATGCCCGGGCATGCGACAACGCTTTCCTTCTCGGCATCTTGTTCCCCGTCATCTCCCGATGTTGACAACGCACGCACCGACCGGCGACGGCCTGCGGCGTCGCCGTCTGTCCGCGCGTGGCGGCAGGCCGTCAGGATGCAACGCGCCATGTGTCCGCCTTGCGAAGACGCCCGCGTTCTCTCCAATGAAGGCGCCGGGTGCGGCTGGCAGGCGGTCCGACAGGGGGCGGCACCGCCCCGCATCCGGCGGGAAGGGGACAACGCCCCGGGTCTGCGCGGCCATCGTCCGTGCCTTGCCTGCGCAGGTTGCCGGGGTCCACCGCAGGCGCGTTGAAGCGCGCGCTGCTTTCCCGTCCTGGCAGGTGCAACCATGAAACACGATGTCGGTACCGCTGTCGGTGAGCCGGCCTTCGGGCCGTTGGCGTTCCTGTCGTTGCAGCACCCCCTGCGCGACGGCACGCCGGATGCGCCCAGCAACGAAGAACGCATCCGCGCCTACCGCAACACGCTGCCGGTGACGCCCGGCAACAACTACGAGTGGGCATTCCGCAGCGCACTGCCTGACGCGGGCAGGTAACGCCACCGGCGCATCCGCAATCAGGTGGCCGTATGCTGGGGGCATCGAAACGGATGCCCCGGTTGCCATGTCCCTGTTGCTGCGTGTCGTGCTGCTGTTCGCCATGGCCCTGTCCGCGCACGCGGCCGAACCCGATCGCCGCATCGCCATCACCATCGACGACCTGCCGTGGCAGCGGATGGACAAGACGCCGGACGCGGAACTGCCGCGCCGGCATGCGCAGTTGATGGCGCAGTTGAAGCAGGCCGGCGTGCCCGTGGTGGGGTTCGTCAACGAAGGCAAGCTGGAGGTCGACGGGCGCACCCAGCCGCAACGCGTGGCGATGCTGCGCGACTGGCTGCAGGCCGGCTACGAGCTGGGCAACCACACACATGGCCACCTGGACGTGCATGCCGTCGGCGTGCCCGCGTTCCAGCAGGACATCCTGCGTGGCGAACGCGTGCTGCGGCCGTTGCTGGCGGAATACGGCACCGCGCCGCGCTGGTTCCGGCATCCCTACCTGCGGGCCGGGCGCACGCCCGAGGACCGCGCCACGCTGTCGGCCTTCCTGGCGCAGCACGGCTACCGCATCGCACCGGTCACCGTCGACAACGGCGAGTGGGTGTGGGCGTTCGCTTACGCCAACGTGCTGGACGGGCAGCCCGACACGCCTGCGCGTGCGGCCACGCTGGAGCGCCTGCGCCGTGGCTATCTGCCCTACATGCTCAACAAGGTGGACTACTACGAGCGCCAGTCGCAGGCCTTGCTTGGCCATGCGCTGCCACAGGTGTGGCTGCTGCACGCCAACGAACTGAACGCGGTCGCCTACGCCGACCTGGTGGCGGGCGTGCAGCGCCGTGGTTACCGCGTCGTCACCCTGGAGGAAGCGCTGCGCGACCCGGCGTACCAGCGTGGCGAAGCGGGCTACAACGGCCGCTATGGCCCCAGCTGGCTGCACCGCTGGGCGATGGCCGAACAGAAACCGAAGACGTTCTACGCCGGCGAGCCCACGGTGCCCCAGTGGGTGCTGGACCTGGCGGGCGTGGCGTCCGAATGACGCGGCGATCGCCGTTTTCACGCAGGCCAGCCGACGGTGCCCCATGCAGAAGAAGATCGACATCTCGACCCACGGCGACCACCTGATCCAGGTCGCCATCCAGCGCCCCGACGAACACTCGGCATGGGCGCTGACCGTGCTCGTGCGTCCATCGGCGGCGGCCGCGTGGAGCGACCCCTGGGTGGACACGCAGCGCACGTACTTCACCTGTTTCGATGCCCTGGCCGCGGGCAAGCAGCAGGGCGCCCGGATGATCGAGGCGCGCCGCGCGGCGACCGTGCCCGGCGACGACGAAACGCCCTGAACTGCCGTCTCACCCGTCCTGGCGCGTCGTCGCCAGGCGCAGGAAGGTCTCGTGCTGGTAGCGGCTCATGCGCAGCTGCTGGCCGGTGTCCATGGTCACCACGTGGTGGCCGTTGAACCACGGGTGGATGCTCTTCACGCGGCGCACGTTGATGATGGCCGAGCGGTGCACGCGCGCGAAGTGGCGCGGGTCCAGCCGGCTGGCGAGGGCGGCCATCGTCTCGCGTACTTCATGCGTGCCGCTGGCCAGGTGGATCAGCACGGTGTTGCGGTTGGCGCGGATCCACACGATGTCGGCGACGTCGACGAAGCTGATCTGTTCGTCCACGCGCACCGGGATGCGTTCCAGGTAATCGTCGCGTTGGCGCAGGGAGTCCAGCGCCTGCATGATGCGCGCCGTCGTCGCCGCATCGGTGCCGCGTGCAGCGGACAACCGCTGCTTGGCGCGGCGCAGGGTCTCGGCGAAGCGTTCGCGGCTGAACGGCTTGACCAGGTAGTCCACCGCATTGGCTTCGAACGCGCGCACGGCGTACTGCTCGTAGGCGGTGACGAAGATGGTGGCGGGCATCCGCGCCGCGCCGATGGTCGCCACCACGTCCAGGCCGGTGATGGCCGGCATCTGGATGTCCAGGAACACCAGGTCCGGCGACCGGCTGCGGATCGCCTCCACCGCCGACACGCCGTCGCCGCATTCGGCCAGCAGTTCGATGTCGGGGTCGTCGCGCAGCAGCCGCACGATGGCATGCCGCGCGATCGGTTCGTCATCCACCACCAGCGCGGTCAGGCTCATGCGGGCAGGTGCTCCGGCAGGTCGTCGTCGGCCTCCAGTTCGCGGAACGGCAGGCGGATGCGGCAGGCCACGCCGTTGGGCACCATCGCATCCAGCCGCAGCTCGGCGGCATCGCCATACAGTTCCTTCAGCCGCAGTCGCGTGTTCGACAGGCCGATGCCGTGGCCCGCCACCCGCCGTGGGCCGTCCAGCGTGCTGTTGCGGTTGCGCACGTCGATGCACAGGGCATCGCCCTCGCGACGGCAATCCACCTCGATGCAGTCCTCGCCCACGTGCTCGCCGATGCCGTGGCGGATCGCGTTCTCGACGATCGGCTGCAGCACCAGGCTGGGCACCGCGGCCTGCATGGCCTCGGGCGACACGTAGATGCGCGTGGTCAGCCGGTCCTTGAAGCGCCGCTGCTGGATGCCGAGATACAGGTCCAGCAGTTCCAGTTCGCGGCGCAGCGGGATCTCCTGGCCGTCGTAGTCTTCCAGGAACGCGCGCAGCAGCTCGCTCAACTTCAGCAGCATGTCCTCGGCCGACAGGGTGTCCTCGTCCAGCAGGGTGATGATGGCGTGCAGCGTGTTGAACAGGAAATGCGGCTGCAGCTGCGTCTTCAGCACCTGCAGCCGCGACTGCGCCAGTTCGGTGGCCAGCTGGCTGGCTTCCAGTTCGCGCCGCGCCTTTTCCGCCTGGAAGTACAGCAGGTGCTGGATCGCCAGGAGTCCCCAGTAGGTGAGCAGGCCGGTGGCGGTGTGCTTGCTGAAGAACTGCCAGAACTGGGTCCAGAAGGTGCTGTTCTCGAACGGTGCGGATACCACCGCGCCCATGAAGATGGCCAGCAGCGTCACGCCCGCGCTGGCCACCACATGCTGGCCCAGCGAACGCAGCCGCAACGGGAACTGGATGGGGTGGCGTTCGCCCAGGCGGAACACCAGTGGCGCCAGCGCGGCCCACGTCAGCCACTGGATCATCGACCAGCGCAGGTACGTCGTGGCCGGCCACAGGTGTCCGTTGACGGCGTCGTTCAACCAGCCCTGCACCGCGAACACGACCACCACCAGCGACCACAGGCCGAGGTAGCGGGACAGCGGGATTTCCAGGCGGCCAAGACGGATGTGCATGCGCGTGGTTCGGGTGGCGACGCTGGCATCGTAGGCGGCGTGCCGTGCGCTGCAAAGCGCCGTGTGGCCTCACTACGATTCGCAACCCGCCCACGACGATTGGTCCCGGACCGGTGGTCCGCGCGGGTTGGCAGGCGCGAGATGCGGGCACGGCATGCGCGATCCGCGCTGGGCCGTCCCGCCATCCCCTACCGGAGAGCCTGTCATGCAATCGTCCCTTCCTGCCCTGCTCGCCCTGCTGCTGATCACCCCCTGCGTCTCCCATGCCATCGCCGGCGAACCGACCCGCTATCTGGAACTGGTCAACCGTGCCCACGACACCGTGACCGCGGTGTCCGCGGCGCCCGCCGGCAGCGGTGCCTTCCAGCCGATGCCGTTGCCTGCGCCGCTGCGGGGTGGCGGTGATGCCACCACATTGAGCGTGGCGGGTGAGCACTGCCGCCATGACCTGCAGTTCACCTTCCGTGATGGACGCTCGGTGGTCTACCCGCAGGTCGACCTGTGCCGCCACCGCGGCCTGCGCATCCAGCCGCTGCCGCGCGCCTCCACCGGGGGCGACGCACGCGTGGCGACATCCGAGGCCGCGCCCACCCCCTGACGCGGCGCGGCATCACGCCGCGCCATGGCCGCTGCGTTATCTTCCTGCGAGACTCATAGTGACCGGAGGCGTGATGCCCGCCAGGCGACCCGCGAAAGCCGTGCCCGATGTCGATGCCTTCATCGCAGCGCTCGATCATCCGCTCGTGCCGGTGGTGGTGGCGCTGCGCCAGGCCATCCTCGGCGCGGATGCCTCCATCGGTGAGGCGGTGAAGTGGAATGCCCCCAGCTTCCATACCACCGGGCATTTCGCGACCATGCACCTGCGCAATCCCGCCGCGGTGCAGTTGATCCTGCACCTGGGCGCGAAGAAGCGCCCGCTGCCGAAGCCGCGCATCGACGATCCCGGGCACCTGCTCACCTGGCTGGGCGAGGACAGGGCCACGGTGAGTTTCACGTCGCTGCAGGCGCTGGAGGAGCGGCGCGATGCACTGCAGGCCATCATCCATCAATGGATCACGCATGTCTGACCGGCGCGTGTGCTTCCCGCGCGTACCGCGCGTGGCCTGAACCGTGACGTCGATGTTGCCGACCACGACGACAGGCACAGGTCTGCGGCCAGGGCGACACTGAAAATCGCAGGCATCCCCGCACGGAAATCGCCGATGAAAGCGCCACTCTTCGCTTTTGCCCTGCTGCTCCTGATCCCGCCCCGCGCGCAGGCACAGGACGCATGCCCGGACCGCTCCAGCTACGCACCCGCCCGCGAGATCATCCAGGACCTGGGGCGCATCGTCAGCCCGGACGGCGTGCAGGAAGCGTATGCCACGCGCATCGGCGGAATCGACCAGTGGATCAACGTGCGCGGACAGGATCGCGCGAATCCGATGGTGCTTTTCATCCATGGCGGCCCGGCATCGCCCATCACGCCGAGCCAATGGCAGTTCCAGCGGCCGCTTGAGGAATACTTCACCATCGTCAACTACGATCAGCGCGGTGCCGGCAAGACCTACGGCAGCGTGCCGCCGGACCGCATTGCCGACACCCTGCACGTCCAGCAGTACGTGGACGATGCCATCGAGATCGCCGAGCACCTGCGCACGCGTTATGGCAAGCGGAAACTGGTGCTGATGGGGCACAGCTGGGGCACGGTGGTAGGCATGCACGCGGCACTGAAGCGGCCGGACCTGTTCCATGCCTATGTCGGCATCGGCCAGGTGATCAGCACGCGCGAGAACGAACGCCTCAGTTTCGAATACGGACTGCGGACGGCACGCGAACGCGGCAACCAGCAGGCGATCCGCGAGATGGAGGCGATCGCGCCGTATCCCGGCGATACGCCGATCACGCGCGAACGCATCATCGTCGCGCGCAAATGGCCGCAGTTCTACGGCGGACTGACCGCCTACCGCGAAACGTCGGATTACTTCTACCGTGCGGCACGGCTGTCACCCGAGTACGACGACCGCGACCGCTGCGCGATCAACGCCGGCAGCGTGTTCACGCTCGGGAAGCTGCTGGACGAATTCCTGCAGGTGGATTTCACCGGGGTGAAGGAATTTCCGATACCGGTGGTCATGTTCATGGGACGCCACGACTACACGACGCCGTCCCAGCCTACCGCGCAGTGGATCGACGCAGTGAAGGCGCCGTACAAGCGCGGCGTCTGGTTCGAGCATTCCGCGCACATGATGCCGTGGGAAGAGCCCGGCAAGACGCTGGTCAGCCTGCTTGAGCACGTGCGACCGCTGGCCAGCGAAAACGCGGGCCCGTCCCGCTGACGCCGGGCACGCGTCAGCGCACCACGGCCAGCCGGCGCGGCGGTTCGGGGCGCTGGAACACCACGCGCTCCGGCCGGTGCAGCGCGAAGCCCTGGCCGTAGTCGACGCCCAGTGAACGCAGGGCGTCGGACAGGTGCTGGCTGCTGACCCATTCGGCCACCACTTTCAGGCCACGCTGGTGGCCGATCTGGGCGATGGCGCTGACGATGGTGCGGCTCATCGGATCGGTTTCCAGGTCGCGGATGAAGCTGCCGTCGATCTTGATCATGTCCACCGGAAGATTCTTCAGATAGCCAAACGACGACATGCCGGCGCCGAAGTCGTCCAGCGCGATCAGGCAGCCCGCGCGGCGCAGGCGCTCGATCACGTGCACCACCTTCAGCAGGTTGCGCACGGCGACGGTTTCGGTGATCTCGAAGCACAGCTTGTGCGCGGGCACCGCGTACTCGGTGATGCGCGCCAGGATGAAATCCGCGAGCCCTTCGTCCTCGATGCTGGCGCCGGACAGGTTGATGGCGCACGTGCCAAGTTTCTGCCCGGTGTCGTGCAGGCGCGAGAAATGCGCCAGCGCGGTGCGGATCACCCAGCGGTCGATCGCCGGCATCAGGCCATAGCGTTCGGCGGCGGGCAGGAAGGCGCCCGGCAGCACGATGCCGCCGTCCTCGTCGCGCAGGCGCAGCAGCAGTTCCACGCTCGGTGCGGCGTCGCCGCCGTCCAGCGGCACGATTTCCTGGTAGTCCAGCAGCAGGCGGTCCTGTTCCACCGCCCAGCGCAGCCGGCTGGCCCATTCCATCTCGCCGTGGCGGCGCGTGGTCTCGTTGTCCTCGCGGTAGACGTGCACGCGGTTGCGCCCGTTCTCCTTGGCCAGGTAGCAGGCGGTGTCCGCCCAGGCCAGCAGGTCCTTCAGCGTGGGGCCGTTCTGGTCCACCACCACCACGCCGATGCTGGCGCTGACGGTGTAGGTACGGTCCTGCCAGACGAACATCAGGCTCTCGATGCACTCGCGCAGGCGTTCGGCCAGCGCGCGCGCGCCTTCGGCATCCACGTGGAAGGCCATCAGGCCGAACTCGTCGCCGCCCAGCCGCGCCAGCACGTCGCCGCCGCGCAGTTGCTGGCGCATCGCCAGCGCGAGTTGCGCGAGCAGCTGGTCGCCGGCCATGTGGCCGGAGATGTCGTTGATCAGCTTGAACTGGTCAAGGTCGATGTACAGCAGCGCGCACGCTTCCGGGTCCGGCCGCGCCTTGCGCTCGGTCAGCGCCTGCTCGATGCGCCGCTCGAACTCGCGGCGGTTGCACAGTTCGGTCAGCGCGTCATGCGTGGCCTGGTAGCTGAGGCGTTCGGTCAGTTCGCGCTGTTCGGAGATATCGGTGGCCACCATCAGCAGGTGGGCGTCGCCCTCCATGTCGACCTGCGCGATGGACGCGTTGGCCCAGAACGCATCGCCGATGGGGCTGAGCAGCACGGCTTCCAGGTTGCCCCAGTCGTTGCCCACCGTGGCCGGGTCGCTGGCGCGGTGCTGCAGCAGCGGGTCGGAGAACAAAGCGGCCAGCGGCAGCCCGGTCGGGTCGCCCAGGCGCAGGCGCGCGGCCTGGTTGGCGTACACGATGCGCCCGTCGCGCGCGCTGGCCAGCAGCACCAGCGCCGGCAGCAGTTCGTTCAAGGTACGGAAGCGCATTTCGCTTTCGCGGAAGCGGGTGCTCATCTGCTGGCCCAGTGCCAGCGCCCGGCGCCGCGTGCTGGTCAGCGACCACGCCAGCGCGGACAGCAGCAGGCTGATGATCAGGCCGCCGGTGAGCACGGCTTCCAGTCGGCCCAGATCCAGGGGCATCGGGCGCGGCTGAAGTTCCATCCGCCACTGGCGCCCGCCGAACGCCAGCACGCGCGTCTGCATGCGCGCGTCGGTAGCGACCGGGGTGCCCGAATCGTAGAACGGCACGGAGGTGGTGGCGCCGGCGTCGTACAGGCGTACACGGAAGCCGTCCAGCACGGGGCCGGCAAGGGCGGTTTCCACCAGGGGCTGGAGGCGCATGCCGATGGCCAGCGCGCCGATCTCGCGCGCGCGCCGCTGGTTGGACGTGGTCGGGGTGGGCCCGCGGGAATACACCGGCAGGCGCAGGGTGATGCCCAGCGGGTTCTGGCCTTCGGGCGTGGTCTGGCGCAGCGCGAACGGCGCGGACATCACCACCGTGTCGGTGTCGCGCGCCTGCAGCAGCGCCGCGAGGTTCGCCCTCTGCGACACCATGTCGAACCCGATCAGCGCGGTGTTGGCGCGGTAGGGCGTGACGAACTCGTAGCGGTACGACACCTGGTCCGCCAGCGGCTGGCCGGCGGGCGCGCGGCGGGCGAAGGCCACCGAGGTATAGGCGCGCTCCGGAAGCGGGCTGCGCAGGTTAGCGTGGTACTGGGCGAACGTCGCCTGGTCCATTGCATCGTTGGACAGGAACACGGTCTGCATCGCCCGCAGCAGCGAGGCCGCCTGTTCCAGTGGCACGCGCAGGCGCGCGGCACCGGTGTTGGCGAGCACTTGCTGGGCGTGGTGCGCCCGTTCGTTCAGGTCGCGCCATTCGCGGTGCGCGACCCAGCCGGTGAACACCAGGCCGCCCACCAACACGGCCACCGCCCACGCCATGGGCGGCAGGCCCGGTCGTCGGGGCGGTTGGTCCGGCAGCGGCGCGGGGCCGGCCGCCGGAGGCATGGAATGTGCTGCGTCCACCTGCTTTGCCTGGTGTCCTTGGGTACGGGTGGTGTCGGTCCCCTCCCGGAAGGAAGGGGGCGTCCCATGGCTCCTGCATGGTTCATGCCAAGGGAGCGGCCATGTACGAGCCCGAGGCAAGGCCCTTGGCCGGAGGCGCAGGAGGTGACCGGCGGACCAGGCGGGCCTTGAGTGTCACTATCGGCCCGGCTGCGTCGTTCTTGACGCGTGGCCGGGCCATCACGCCAGCGGCAGGATCCGTTCGCGCGATGCCGTGCGGCGGCGACGCGGGGCTACATCGCTTGAGGCATGTTGACGCTCCAGCGAACGCAGGGCCTTCTGCAGCAGCGCCAGGTCCTGCAGTGCGCCCAGCTGGTCCACCAGGGCGGAAATCTCCTTGCCGGGGGCGGGCAGGTGGCGCATGGCGTGGGCATCCAGGCGTACCTCGAGCTTCCTCATGGCGTGGAACTGCATGCGCAGGCGGCGCGAGCGTCGCCGCCAGTCGTGCAGGTCGTCCACCCGCCCACTGGCCAGCGCGACCTGCTGCGCGCGTTGTTGGCGCTGCGCGGATTTCTCCAGCGCATGGCGAAGGCAGCCGCCATGCACCTGGTGCCACGGCAACTGCTGCAACTGCTCGGCATGGCGATGCGCCTGTGCCTGGCGGCGCGCGAACCCGGGATCTTTCTGCAGCGTGTCGTGCAGCAGGGACGCGTGGCGTTGCGCCAGTGCGTCGCGGATGCGTTGCCAGGCCTCGACTTCGTCCGTGTCGTCGCTTTCGTCCGCCATCAGGGCCGCGGTTTCCACCACCACCTGGGCGTCGCGCAGGGCGGACAGGCCCTTGGCCAGTGCACGCAATGCTCGATCCAGGGGACGGACCTCCTTGCCGCGCGCGTCGTGCCCCAGCGCCAACAGCGAGCGCAGCCGACGCACCGCCTTGCGCGCTTCGTGCACGCCGCGCGGATCCCGCGGTGCCTGCACCAGCGACGCCGCGAGCACGGCGGCGTCCTCGGCAGCGAGGGCTGCCATCCGTTCGCCCAAGGGGGAAGCAGCGGTGCGACGAGGCATCGGAGGCATCCGGGGTGCGGGCGGCCAGTCTAATGCCCGGTGGCCACGGGGCGCGGTCAACCCGCGCTTAACGCCTGCCGTTCGTCGGAGGTGGCGGCACTTGGACGCGGGCATGATAAATTGTATAAATCATTTATACGATTCAAGACCGCGCCGATGCCCAAGCCCCCCAAGTCCACGGCCGATGCGGCCAGCACCGCCGGCAAGGCGGGCAAGCCGGAGAAGCCGGTGCGCGACAGCTTCACCATGCCGGCCGCGGATTTCGCGCTGGTGGCGGTGCTGAAGGGGCGTGCGCTGGAAGCCCGGCGGCCCGCCAAGAAAAGCGAACTGCTACGTGCCGGCCTGCATGCCCTGCATGGCCTGTCGCCCGCGGCGCTTGCGAAGGCCCTGGATGCTCTGGCGCCGGTCAAGGCCGGCCGCCCGAAGAAGTAATAAGCACGCGCACGCCCTGCGTGCGTTGCCGGTGACCGCCGGCCCTGTTTTCGTCTGCCGCGCGCGTCGGTTCGCGTGGCCTGTGGTGTTGTCGCTGCTGCCGGATCCTGTCGATGAATGTTCCCGCTTTCCTTCGCCGCCGTCGCTGGCTGGCCTTGTCGTCCCTGCTGTTGCTGGCCCCGGTGCTGGTGGCGTCTTCGCGCGTGCCGGATGCGCCGATGGCGGTCGTCGAACGGCATGCGGGCTACGACGTGCGCGACCTCGACTGGCAGGACGGTGCGCGCGGCCGTGCGGTGCCGGTGAAGCTGTTCATGCCGACCGGCGCCCACCGCGGCAAGGTACCGCTGGTGGTCTTCTCGCATGGCATCGGCAGTGCGCGTGATGGCTACACCTACCTGGGCCATTACTGGGCGCGGCACGGCGTTGCCAGCCTGCACGTGCAGCACGTGGGCAGCGACCGCGCGCTGTGGCGCGGCAATCCGCTGCAGCTGGTGTCGCGCTTCCAGCGTGCCGCCGGGGAGGCGGAAGCCATCGCCCGCGTCGGCGACCAGCGTTTCGCCCTGGACCAGGTGCTGCAAGGCGAGTGGGGCGCGCACATCGACCGCGCGCGCATCGTCGCCGCCGGCCATTCGTATGGCGCCAACACCACGCTGATGTCCGCCGGCGCGCGCGTGGTGCGCCATGGCAGGCCCATCTGGCTGCGTGATCCGCGCATCAGCGCCGCGATCGTCATCTCCGCGCCGCCGTTCTACGGCGACGAGGATTTCCGTCCGATCCTGCGCGGCATCACCATCCCCACGCTGCATGTGACCACCGCCGACGACATCATCCGCATCCCGGGCTTCGGCTCCGGCGTGGACGACCGCTTGAAAGTGTTCGACGCCGTCGGCGGCGCGCGCAAGGTACTGGCCGTCTACAAGCACGGCACCCACAACGTGTTCACCGATCACCGCTACTTCGATTCACGCGCCGTCAGCGAGCAGGTCAAGCAGGCGACCGAGGAACTGTCACTTGCTTTCATCGATACGGCGTATGGCGCCAACCCGCAGGAAATGCGCGACTGGAGCACGCGCCACCATGATCTGGTGGCCCGCTACGTGGCGCCGTGAATCAGGCGTCCGTCCAGACGGCCAGTTCGTAGCCGTCGGGATCGGCGAACTGGAAGCGCCGGCCACCGGGGAAGGCGAAGATCGGCCGGGTGACGCGGGCGCCCGCGGCTTCCACCTTCGCCAGGCTGTCTTCCAGCGCCGTCGAATACAGCACGACCAGCGCGCCACCCGGCTGTGGCGTGCCATGGGTGAAGCCGCCGGTCAGCCGCCCATCGCGGAACTCGCAGTAATCCGGCCCGTAGTCCTGGAAGGTCCAGCCGAAGGCGCCGCCGTAGAACGCCTTCGAAGCGGCGATGGAGGCGACGGTGAACTCGAGGTAGTCGATGCGGTGGTGGTGTTCGGCAGCGCTCATGGCAGGGGTCCGTGGAAGAGGTCGCCAGTCTGCGACCATCCGGCGGCCTTGTCTTGGCGAAATCGGACAGTCAGGCCGCGACCTGCGCTACCAGTGCGGTCGGCGTCAGGCCGGTGAGTCGCCGCGTGTCGCCTGCAAGCTGGGCGGCGTCGTAGTAGCCGGCGTCCAGCGCGGCGTCCAGCAGCGACGCGTGCACGCGCTGCAGGTCCAGGAAGCGCTGCAGCCGCAGGATCCGCGCCAGGCGCTTCGGCCCGTAGCCGAAGGCGTCGTCGCACTGGCGCAGCAGCGTCCGTTCGGTCAGGCCCAGGTCGGCGGCGAGGTGGGTGATCGATGGGGGGCGCGCCGCCGATAGCCGCGCATGCACCTGCACCATCGCATCGCTGCCGCGCGTTGCTTCCGACAGCACTTGCTGGGCCAGCCAAGCCATCGCGCCGTCGCCCTGGTCCGCCATCCGGTCCGCCAATCGCGCCAGGCGCGGAATCCCGAGGTCGTGCAGGGCCACGCGCTGGTCGGCGAGCACATGCAGCGGCATGTCCAGCCAGCAGGTGGCGACTGCGGGCGCGAAGCGCAATCCCTGCAGCCGGCTACGCGGTGCGAGTCGGGCGTACTGGGCGCGTGTGTCCGGCCCTGCGATGCTCAACACCCTGCCGTCCCACAACAGATCGACGCAGGCATCCGGCAGCACGAGTGCGGGCGTCGCCTGCGTGCCTTGCACGTAGTCCCAGTGGCACAGCAGCGGCCAGCCGGGCGCGAGATCGTGTTGTCGGTAGCGGCCGCTCATCGGGGGAGGCCTAGCGTTCGGAATGTCCGCTCTCATCGTAATCGCGCCGCTCGAACAGATGCGGCTGGATCAGCTCGATGAAATCGCGTGCCTGCGGTGACAGGTACTTGCCCTTGCGAACGACCACGCCGTAGCTTCGCGCCGGGAACCACTGCGCCAGCGAACGCGCGGTCAGCCGGTCGCGGTCGGCGTCGGTCAGGCAGATCGAGCTGACGATGGAGATGCCCATGCCCATGGCCACGTACTGCTTGATCACTTCCCAGCCCCCCACTTCCAGCGCCACCGTGTACGGCACGCGGTTCTGCTGGAACACCAGGTCGACCAGACGGTAGGTGATCAGCCGTTTCGGCGGCAGGATCAGCCCGTAGGGCGACAGGTCCTCGAGCCGCAGGTCCGCCTTCTTCGCCAGCGGATGGTTGGGCGGGGTGATCAGCAGCGGTTCGAAGCGGTACACCGGGGCATAGCTCAGGTCGGCCGGGACATCCAGCACCGAGCCGATCGCCAGGTCCACCGCATCCGAGCGCAGCAGGTCGGTACCGTCGGCAGTGACCGCGTTGTGCAGGGTCAGGCGCACTTCCGGGTGCTGGCGACGGAAGTTCTCCACGATCTTGGGCAGCAGGTACAGGATGGTGGAACTGTTGGCGGCGATGTTGAGTTCGCCCACGTCCAGGCCGCTGACCTTCTGTCGGAAGACCGCATCCAGCCCGTCGATCCCCTCGACCAGCGGTTGCGCCAGCTCATAGAGGACCTGGCCTTCCGGGCTGGGCGCCAGCCGGCGGCCGATGCGCTCGAACAGGGTGACGCCCAGCTCCCGCTCGAGTGCCTGCAGCTGCAGGGTGATGGCCGGCTGGCTGACGAACAGGGCCTCGGCCGCCCGCGACACCGACCCCAGCCGCACCGTCTGGCAGAACGCCCGCAAGGGCTTGAGCCGGTCGGATTTGTAGGGAAATCGCGGGGTTGGGATACTCGCGTCGGACATTTTTCCATCAACTATAAGCAGAACTTATTTAATGCATTGACAAAACTGCTTTGTCAAATATTTGGTTGCGGCGCAGCGTAACGGTCCAGCAGGATCCCAGGAGCCCGACCCATGCATGCCATCGCTTTCGCCCCGCCACCGCGGGATATCGCCGCCGACCGCGCCACCCCGGGCATTGCCCTGACCACCCAGGTCGTGGGCCAGGATGCGCTGCTTCCGCCCGCCCTGCTGGCGCTGCTGGTCTCGCTGCACCGTGCGATCGAACCCGAGCGGCAGGCGCGGCTGGCGGCCCGTCGCCAGCGTCAGGCCTACTTCGACGCAGGCGGCCTGCCCGATTTCCGTGAAGACACCCGCGCCATCCGCGAGAGCGAATGGACGGTCGCCCCGCTGCCGGCCGCGCTGCAGGACCGGCGCGTGGAGATCACCGGCCCGGTCGACCCCAAGATGGTCATCAACGCGCTGAATTCAGGCGCGAAGGTGTTCATGGCCGACTTCGAGGATTCCACCTCGCCGACCTGGCAGAACCTGTTGACCGGCCAGCGCGCGCTGATCGGGGCGGTCAAGGGCGACCTGTCCTTCACTGCGCCCGCCGTCGACGGAACCCCCGGCAAGCACTACACGCTCAAGCCACGCGACGAGCAGGCCGTGTTGCTGGTGCGTCCGCGCGGCTGGCACCTGGACGAGAAGCATGTGCGCGTGGACGGCGCGCCGATCGCCGGCGGCCTGTTCGACGTCGCGGTGTTCGCCTTCCACAACGCCCGTGCGCTGATGTCGCAGGAACGCGGCCCGTTCTTCTACCTGCCCAAGCTGCAGAGCATGGAAGAAGCGGCGCTGTGGGAAACCGCGCTGTCGCACATCGAGGCCGCGCTGGGCCTGCCGCACGGGCAGATGAAGGTCACCGTGCTGATCGAGACGCTGCCGGCGGTGTTCGAGATGCACGAGATCCTGCATGCGCTGCGCGAGCGCATCGTCGGCCTGAACTGCGGGCGCTGGGACTACATCTTTTCGTACCTGAAGACCTTCCGCCGCCATCCCGACAAGGTGTTGCCGGAGCGCGGTCAGGTGACGATGACGCAGCCGTTCCTGAAGTCCTATTCCGAACTGCTGATCCAGACCTGCCACCAGCGCGGCGCGCATGCGATGGGCGGCATGGCCGCGCAGATCCCCATCAGCCACGACGAAGCCGCCAACGAGCAGGCCCTGGCCCGCGTGCGCGCCGACAAGCTGCGCGAAGTCACCGCCGGCCATGACGGCACGTGGGTGGCGCATCCGGCGCTGATCCCCATCGCCCGCGCGATCTTCGACGAGCACATGCCGCAGCCGCACCAGCACGCGGTGCTGCGCGAGGACGTGCTGGTCACCCGCGACGACCTGATCAGGCCTTCGTTCGGCACCATCACGCGCGCCGGCTTCGAGGGCAACGTGGAAGTCTGCGTGCGCTACTTGGCCGCCTGGCTGGACGGCAACGGCTGCGTGCCGATCCACTGGCTGATGGAGGACGCCGCCACCGCCGAGATTTCGCGCACGCAGATCTGGCAGTGGCTGCACACGCACGACGTGCACCTGTGCGACGGCACGCTGATCGACAACGTCCTGCTGCAGCGCACGCTGGCCGCGTTGCCGGCCCGCCTGGGCGACCACGCGAAGCTGCCCGGCGGCGCGCGCATCCCCGAAGCCATCGCCCTGCTCGACGAGCTGAGCCGCGCCGACGAACTGGTGGAGTTCCTGACCCTGCCTGCGTACGAACGCATCGACTGACACCGCACCGCTTCCCTTTCCCTTCTTTCGCTCCACCACTACGGAACCACCACCATGAGCAAGCTGCCGACCGCCGAACAGATCCAGCACGACTGGGACACCAACCCGCGCTGGGCGGGCATCACCCGCAACTACACCGCCGCCGACGTGGTGCGCCTGCGCGGGACCGTGCCGGTGGAGCATTCCATCGCGAAGATCGGTGCGGAAAAACTGTGGAACTACCTGCAGACCGAGGATTTCGTGAACGCCCTGGGCGCGCTGACCGGCAACCAGGCCATGCAGCAGGTGAAGGCCGGCCTGAAGGCCATCTACCTGTCCGGCTGGCAGGTCGCCGCCGACGCCAACCTGGCCGGCCAGATGTATCCGGACCAGTCGCTGTATCCGGCCGACTCGGTGCCTGCGGTGGTCAAGCGCATCAACAACACGCTGCTGCGCGCCGACCAGCTGCATCATGCGGAAGGCGACGACAGCATCGATTTCCTGCAGCCCATCGTGGCCGATGCCGAGGCCGGCTTCGGCGGCGTGCTGAATGCCTTCGAGCTGATGAAGGGGATGATCGAGGCCGGTGCGTCGGGCGTGCATTTCGAAGACCAGCTGGCCAGCGTGAAGAAGTGCGGCCACATGGGCGGCAAGGTGCTGGTGCCCACGCGCGAAGCGGTCGAGAAACTGAATGCCGCGCGGCTGGCCGCCGACGTGATGGGCGTGCCCACGCTGCTGGTGGCGCGTACCGATGCGGAGGCCGCCGACCTGCTGACCAGCGATGTGGACGACAACGACAGGCCCTTCATCGTCGGCGAGCGCACGGTGGAAGGCTTCTACAAGACCCGGAACGGCCTGGACCAGGCGATCAGCCGTGGACTGGCCTACGCGCCGTACGCCGACCTGGTGTGGTGCGAGACCGGCAAGCCGGACCTGGAGTTCGCGCGCAAGTTCGCCGAGGCCATCCATGCCAAGTACCCGGGCAAGCTGCTGGCGTACAACTGCTCGCCGAGCTTCAACTGGAAGAAGAACCTGGACGACGTGACCATCGCGAAATTCCAGACCGAGATCGCCAAGTACGGCTACAAGTTCCAGTTCATCACCCTGGCCGGCTTCCATGCGCTGAACTATTCGATGTTCAACCTGGCGCACGGTTATGCACGCCGCCAGATGAGTGCCTTCGTCGAATTGCAGGAAGCCGAATTCGCCGCCGCCGACCGCGGTTTCACCGCCGTGAAGCACCAGCGCGAAGTGGGCACGGGTTACTTCGATGCAGTGACCCAGGCGATCCAGCAGGGCCAGTCCTCGACGACGGCGCTGAAGGGTTCGACCGAGGAAGAGCAGTTCCAGGCGGAAAAAGCCGCCTGATCCCTCGTACGACCATGGGCCGGCCAGCGCGCCGGCCCATGGCGTCGCGGGCATGCACTCGACAGCGGGCCGGCGGCGGCAGTAACGTCGCCTACTCCCTTTCAGGAATGCCCGCCATGCGATTGAACGCTGCGCTCGTGCTGTTCGCTGCCCTGCTTGCCCTGCCCGTCGCGCGTGCCAACGACACCGCACCTGCCGACCTGCCCGCCATCCGCGCCCAGCAGGTGGAATTCCGCCAGGAAGCCCTCGCCAAGCAGGGGCGCTTCAAGGACGTAGACGAAAAGCAGCGCCAGGAACTGGTCGCCAAGCAGACCCGCTTCATCGACCTGACCGAAGGCAAGCAGGCATTCGCCGACCTGTCGCCGGCCGATCAGGTGGAAACGGTCAACACGCTGGAATGGATCAAGGCCGCCATCACCCGCGCCGAAGACGAGCGCCTGGTGTGCGAGCGGACGAAGGTCGTGGGCAGCAACCGTTCCACGCGCGTCTGCCGCACGGTGGCAGAGCGGCGCGCGGAGCGTGCCGAGGCCGAGAAGGCGATGGAAGAACGCAAGATGTGCGGCGCGGCCTGCAAGGGCAACTGAGGCCGCACTAGCCGGGCGGCTTGCGGGGCAGGCCGTCCAGCGGATCGACCGCCGCCCAGGGCACATGCTCGTTCCAGTAGGCGTGCATCTGCGGCAGCCGGTCCAACGGCGTGGTGAAGTGCGCCATGGCGATATGAAGCTCGCCCGGCCAACGGGTGCCGCGGAACAGCATCATGGCGCCGCAATGCCGGCAGAATCCGCGTTCCCCCTGCGGCGATGACGCATACCACTGCAGATGCTCGCCCGCATCGTGGATGCGGCAGCGTGCCTCCCGCATGCCCACCCAGGTGACGAAGGCCGCGCCGTGCGCGCGACGGCACAGCGTGCAATGGCAGTGCGCCGCCCACAGGCTGGGCAGCGTCGCGTCCACGGCGACCTGGCCACACAGGCACTGCGCGTGTGCGACCTGCGAACGGGTATCGGTCATGTCGCGGCCTCGCTTCGTCATGCGATGCCCGGGGAGAGGTGGGCGACCTGTCTCCCCGGGGTCTGCGGGAACTTACTTGCGCACGTCCTGGGTGTGGCCCTTGAGGGCCGGCGCCAGCCCGGGGACGTGCTCCGCGCCGGTCGGCACACTGATGCTGGAACCCGCGAAGTCGCCGCCGATGGGCTGGGCACGCCCGCCAAGGCACTGCGACAGGAAGCCTTCGGTCACGGCGTTGAACGCCTTGTTGTTCTGCGGTCGCGCGAAGCCGTGGCCTTCATCCGGGAACAGCACGTAGGTGACCGGGATGTTCTTCGCGGTCATCGCCTTGACGATCTGGTCGCTCTCGTCCTGTTTCACGCGCGGGTCGTTCGCGCCCTGGCCGATCAGCAGCGGCTTCCTGATCTGGTCGGCGCGCGTCAACGGCGAGCGTTCGGCCAGCCAGGCCTTGCCGGCATCGGTGCGCGGATCGCCCATGCGCTTGGCCAGTTGCTCGAAGAAGCTGGCCCAGTAAGGCGGTACCGTGCTGAGCAGGGTGTTGAGGTTGGAGGGGCCGACGATGTCCACCCCGCAGGCGAAGGTGTCCGGCGTGAACGTCAGGCCCGCCAGCGTGGCATAGCCGCCATAGCTGCCGCCCATGATCGCCACCTGCTCCGGCGTGGTGACGCCCTGCTTCACCGCCCATTGCACGGCGTCGATCAGGTCGTCATGCATCTTGCCCGCCCATTCGCCATTGCCGGCATTGGTGAATGCCTTGCCGAACCCGGTGGAGCCGCGGAAATTGACCGCGAGTACCGCATACCCGCGGTTGGCCAGCCACTGGTTGTAGCCGCTGAATCCGTACGAATCGCGCGCCCACGGGCCGCCATGCACCAGCAGCACCAGCGGCACGGCGGCATCGGCCTTGCCGTCGCCATTGGCGTCGGCGCTGCGCGGCAGCGTCAGGTAGCTGACCAGCGTCTTGCTGTCGCGGGAGGTGATCTCGACCGGCCATTGCGGGACCAGCGGCTTGCCTTCCAGGGCCGGGCGGGCGGAGAACAGCTTGGTCAGTGCGCCGGTCGGGCGGTCGTAGCGGTAGTAGACCAGCGGCTGCTCCGCCGCCGAGTACACGACGATCCAGGTCTTGTCGTCCTGCGTGCGCGTATTGACCGACACGTCACCGGGGCCGAGCGCTTCCAGCTTCTCCAGGTCGGCGCGGATGGACGGATCGACCACCTTCCACTCGTCGCGCAGGTAGTCCACCGACACCGCCTGCACCTGCCCGGTAGCGGGATGGGCAAGCGTGCCGCCGACGTCGGCACGTGCGTCTTCCAGCACCAGCGTGCGCTTGCCGCTGGCCACGTCCACCGCGAACAGCGCGGCGGTGTTGCGGCCGCGCGAGTCGGTGAAGTACAACGTCTTGCCGTCCAGTGTCAGGCCGCCGGGGTTGGTGGTCAGCACGTCCTCGAACGGGATGTCGTCGAACTTCTCCCACGCGCCGCTGGCACCACGCTTCAGCACATCCGCACCACCGTCCGGGCGCGAACGCGTGGCGTACTTGAGTGTGTAGTCCGCGTCGGCGATGTAGCCGGCGATCTGGGCGTCGTTCTTCTCCAGCAGCGTGCGCGCGCCACTGGCAAGGTCGACCTTGTACAGGTCGTGCCACTGCGCGTCGCGGTCGTTCATGCCGACAAGCAGCGTGCCGGGGTGTTTCGGGCTGAGGCCGGCGACCTGCGCGGTGGTCTTCGGGAACGGCGTCAGGTCCTTCGCCTGCCCGGTCTTCAGGTCCACGGCGTACAGATGGAAGTCCTCGTCGCCACCGCTGTCGCGCAGGTACAGCAGCGTGTCGGGGTTGTACGACCAGAAATAGCTGCGGATGCCGCGCGCCTTGTCCTGGGTGACCGCCTTGGCCTGCGCGGGGTTGTCTGCCGGGGCGACCCAGACGTTGAGCACGCCATCGACGGCGGCGACCCAGCTGAGGTACTTGCCATCGGGGCTGATCTGCACGTTGGCGCGCTCGGGATTGCCGAACAGGGCCTCACGGGGGATCAGTTCGGTGTCCTTGATGCGATCGGCCGCCGTCGGCGCGGCGGAGGCGGCCAGGCAGGTCGAGATGGACAGGGACAACAGCAGGCCGGTGGCGGACAGCGCGGTTTTTCGCATGGCAGGTTCCTTTGGCGACGGTGAAAGCGGCGATGCGGATCCAGACGACGGCGGGGCCCACATGTGACGGTCGAGTAGAGCACAGTCTCCTGCGCGGGCGTGAGCGACGGGGGGCGGTCCCGGGCCGCGGCACGGGGGCGTGCCGCGAGTGCCACTTGCATCGGGTCCGTCACGGGCGTAGAAATTCCGTCAGCCTCCACCCGGAGTTGTGCCATGGCATTCGGTCGCTGGATTCTGCTTGGATTTTTCCTGATGCTCGCGGTGCCGCTGCGCGCAGCTTCGCCCGCTTCCCTGCCGGATATCGTCCAGCAGCAACAGCAGATCCGCGATGAGCTCGCCAGCGGTGCGTTGCCGCTCAATCCCCGCCAGAAGCGCATCGTGGGGGAGCAGCAGGCGATCGTCTTCGCCGTGACCGAAGGCAAGACGTCGCTGGCGGATCTCAATGCGGACGAACAGGTGCGGTTGCGCAATGCCCTGGAAGTGATCAATGCGCAGGTGTCCACCCGGGTGACGGCGGAAGACGAGCGTGAAGTCTGCTGGCGCGAGAAGCGCACGGGCAGCAAGCTGGTCACCACGGTCTGCGGCACGGAGAAAGAGCGGCGCGAAGCCCGGGAAGGTGCGCGCGACTACATGTCCAGGCCGAGCATCTGCCAGCCGCCGGGGTGCGGTGCATCTCCCTGACGCAGCGAGCCGTTCGTGGTGACACGGTGTGCGCTTCGGACAGGCGTTAGCGGGTAGCCGTCGGCATATCGTTCTTGTCCGCCCGGCGATACCCGAGTGTCTCGGTGAGATGGGCCGTGACGATGTCGTCGCTGCCCGCGAGGTCGGCAATGGTGCGCGCTACGCGCAGGATGCGATGCATGCTGCGGGCGGACAGCTGCAGGCGTTCGATGGCGCGTTCCAGCAAGGCCTGGTCGCGCGATGCCAGGCGACAATGCGCCATGGTGTCCGACTGGCTGATCTGTGCGTTGGGCTTGCCGCTGCGGGCCAGTTGCCGCGCCCGCGCCCTCACCACGCGGGCCTGTACCTGCGCGGAGGATTCTCCCTGGATCGCATCCGGGCGCAGTTCATGAGGCGGCAGGCGTGGCACTTCCACGTGCAGGTCGATGCGGTCCATCAGCGGACCCGAGATGCGGCCGCGGTAGCGCCTTATCAGCTCGGGATTGCAGCGGCAGCGGCCGCTCGGGTCGCCTGCCCAGCCGCAGGGGCAGGGATTCATGGCGGCGACCAACTGGAAACGCGCCGGGAACTCCGCGCTGCGCGCCGCGCGTGAAACGGTGACGGTGCCGGATTCGAGCGGTTCGCGCAGTACTTCCAGTGCGCGCCGGTCCCACTCGGGCAACTCGTCGAGGAAGAGCACGCCGTGGTGCGCGAGGGAAATCTCACCCGGGCGGGGCTGCGCGCCACCGCCGACCAGGGCGACGGCGCTGGCGGTGTGGTGGGGTGACCTGTACGGACGCTGCCGCCAGCGCGAGGGATCGAGTCCGCGTCCGCTGACGGAAGCGATGGCGGCGCTTTCGAGGGCTTCTTCCTCGCTGGCTTCCGGCAGCAGGCCGGGCAGGCGCGAAGCCAGCAGCGTCTTGCCGCACCCCGGTGGCCCGATCAGCAGCAGGTGATGGTTGCCGGCGGCTGCCACTTCCAGCGCGCGGCGCGCGTGGGCCTGCCCACGGACATCGGCCAGGTCGGGGATGGTGCTCGGCTGCGGCGGCGGGGCCAGCGCGGGCGGCAGTTCCTTGCGGCCGTCCAGCGCAGCGCAGACTTCCAGCAGCGTACGGGCGGTGTATGCCTCGCCGCGCTGTGCCAGTGCGGCTTCGGGGCCGCTGCCGACCGGCACGATCAGCTTGCGCCCGGCCGCCGCGACGGCGAGCGCTGCAGGCAATACGCCATCGACCGTGCGGAGCTCGCCGGTCAGGCCGAGTTCGCCCAGGAATTCATACTCCGCCAGCGCCTCGCGCCGGATCTGCCCGCTGGCGGCCAGGATGCCCAGTGCGATGGGAAGGTCGAAACGCCCGCCGTCCTTCGGCAGATCGGCGGGCGCCAGGTTGACGGTGATGCGACGGGCGGGAAATTCGAACTGCGCGCAGAGGATCGCGGCACGCACGCGGTCACGCGATTCGCGTACGGCGGCTTCCGGCAGGCCGACGATATGGGTCTGCGGCAGGCCACCGGACAGTTGCACTTCCACCCGGACCGGCGGCGCAGCCACACCCGCCCGTGCACGGCTGTGCACCAGCGCCAGGCTCATGGCGGTGGCTCAGGGCTGGGTGGGCTTGCCGGAAAGCTGCGCTTCCAGCGCGGCGACCGTGCGTTCCAGGCCTTCGAGTTTTTCGCGCGTGCGCAGCAGCACCGCCTGCTGCACGTCGAATTCCTCGCGCGTCACCAGGTCCAGTTTCGACAGACCGGCCTGCAATGCGGACTTGAAGGTCTGCTGCAGCTCTTCCTGCGATTCGCGCAGGCCGGGGGGCACCATCTGGCTCAGGCGGCGGGCGAGGTCGTCGATGTGGTTGAGGTCGATCATGTCAGTTCTCCGGCAGGGCCCCGAGCTTGCGGCCGCGGCCCGCTGGGGCGCCATCGGCGTCGGCTGCGTTGCGCTGTCGGAAAAGTCCGAGCGGCGGGGCCTCCATTGAACCCGCAAAGCCGCCCGTACCGCAACCGCGGCCGTGCCAACCGCGTTATCCTGCATGCAGCATTCACGGGAGACGCCTGCATGAAAATGGTCATGGCCATCATCAAGCCGTTCAAGCTGGACGATGTGCGCGAAGCGCTTGCCGAAGCCGGCATCGCCGGCATCACGGTCACCGAGGTGAAGGGATTCGGGCGGCAGAAAGGCCATACCGAGCTGTACCGCGGCGCGGAGTACGTGGTCGATTTCCTGCCCAAGGTGAAGCTGGAAGTCGCGGTCACCGACGACCAGGCCGAGCGCGTGGTGGAGGCCATCGTCAAGGCCGCCGGCACGGGCAAGATCGGCGACGGCAAGGTGTTCGTCTATGACCTGGAACGCGTCGTGCGCATCCGCACGGGCGAACTCGACGGCGACGCCCTGTAGGAAGAACACGCCATGGCGAATCGGCACGACCGCACCGCATTCGATGCACGCCTCCAGCAGGCATTGGCCCTGCTGGACAGCAAGGGCCTGGGCAAGAGCACCTATGCGCCGCCACTGTTCCGGTTGCTGTGGCGGCTGGGCATGCAGGTGCCGCCGCCGCATATGGCCACCTTCGCGTTCAACAGCCTGTTGATGGGCGGTTTTTTCGGCGTGTTCTGGGGGGCGGTGATGTGGCTGCTGCTGTGGGGCCGCCAGGGCATGCCGCTGGCCGTCGGTGCGGGTGTGGCGTTGCTGGCCGGTGCGCTGTTCGGTCTGACGATGGCCTGGTATCTCCGCCACAGTGCGGCCAGGCGCGCGATCCCGCGCTGGCAGGATGTCAATCCCTGAAAAAAAGCCCCGCATCGCGGGGCTTTTCTTTTCCGTAGTGCGGTGGGTTATTCGCCCAGTGCCTTCGCCACGAACGGCGGTGCCACCAGCACGCCTGTGTGCAGGTGCGCGGTGTAATAGAGCGTCTCGAACGGCTTGCCGGCCGCGTCGGCCTGGCGGAAGTCGAACGTGCCGCCCTTGCGCGCCATCGTCACGCTCCACCAGCCAGTGGGATAGCACGGCTGCGGGAATGGCAGCGTCTTGAAGGTGGTGAAGCCGGCCTTGCCCATCTCGGCGCGCATTTCCTTGATCAGCTCCAGCAGGGCCAGCGGCGATTCGGACTGCTGCACCAGGATGCCGTCGTCCTTCAGCGCGCGGAAGCAGCTCTCGTAGAACGCCTTGTTGAACAGGCCTTCGGCCGGGCCGACGGGATCGGTGGAGTCCACGATGACCACGTCCACGCTGCCCGCGGGGCAGTTGGCCATGTAGGCCACGCCGTCGTCGAACAGCAGTTCGGCGCGCGGATCGTTGTTGGCGTCGCAGAGTTCCGGGAAGTACTTCTCGGACATCCGCGTGACCTGTTCGTCGATGTCGCACTGGGTGGCGCTTTCCACGCCCGGGTGCTTCAGCACTTCGCGCAGGGTGCCGCAGTCGCCGCCGCCAATGATCACCACGCGCCTGGGCGCGGCGTGCGTGAACAGCGCGGGATGGCTGATCATCTCGTGGTAGAAGAAGTTGTCGCGCGTGGTCAGCATCACCGCGCCGTCGATGATCATCAACTTGCCCCAGTCGGTGGTGTCGTAGATCTCGATCTTCTGGAACGGCGACTGCACTTCGTCCAGCTTGCCGGTGATGCGGTAGCCGATGGCCGAGCCGGTGGGCTGGAAGTGTTCGATGTACCAGTTGTCGTTCGTCATTGCGGCGGTTCGGCAGGCGGGAAGGCCGCAGATTGTACCGGAACGGGTGTGATGGGCCGGCGCCGTTGATTTAGCATCGCGCTGTCGGACAAGGGGAAAGGCATGGAGTCGGATCACATTCGCCGCGCGCGGATGGCGCGCCTCGAGCAGGCTTACGACGCCGCGCCGGGGCGGTACCAGCTGCGGTTGGCGCTGCTGGCCGCGCTGGGTTACCTGGTGATGGGGGCCGCGCTGCTGCTGACGGCAGGCGTGGCGCTCGTGCTGGTGTTCCACCTGCTGTTCCGACCCGTGGACGACGGCTGGATCCTGGTCCCCATCCTGCTGCTCGGGTTGACCGGCGCGGTGCTGGCGCGCGCGCTGTGGATCCGCTTCGTGCCGCCCGAGGGTCATATGCTGGCCGACGGCGAAGCCCCGGCGCTGCGAGCGGAGGTCGAACGCATCCGCGAGGCGGTGGGCGCGCAGCGCCTGCACGGCCTCGTCATCGATGCGCAACTCAACGCCGCCGCGGCCCATGTGCCGGCAGGTTTCGGGTTGTGGCGCCAACGGCACTACCTGGTCCTGGGGCTGCCGCTGTTGCAGCTGCTCGACCGCGAAGAGCTGGCCTCGGTGATCGCGCACGAATTCGGCCACTTCCACGATGGGCGGCGACGCTTTTCCAGCTGGATCTACCGGTCACGCGTGGGCTGGCACCGCGTGCTGGACGGGCTGTCGCGGCAGGCGCTGGGGTCGCAGGTGCTGTTGCTGCTGTTCTTCCGCTGGTACGCACGCTGTTTCGACGAGCACAGCTTCGTGCTGGCGCGGCGGCAGGAGTACGCCGCCGACGCCGCGGCGCAGGCCGTGGCAGGCACGACCCCCACCGCCACGGCGCTGGTGCGCGTCGCCCTGGCATCGGACTGGCTGGCACGCGAGTTCTGGCCGGACATCGAGCGCACTGCGCATGCGCAGGCTTATCCGCCCGTGCATGTGGGCGCCAGCCAGGCGCGCGGGCTGGCCGACCAGCGACGCCAGCAGACTCGGCTACCTGCGTGGCTCCTGGCCCATGTGCCGGACCCCTACGACACCCATCCAGGTCTGGCGCAGCGGCTGGCGGCACTGGACGCCGGCCACGATCTTCGCCTCGACAGTGCGCTGCCGCCCGCCGCGGCAGGGCTGCTGGGTGTCGAGCTGGTCGACCGGCTGGAACAGCGTTTCAGCCGCGAGTGGCAGGCGGGGGCAAAGCCGGAGTGGGAAGCGCGCCACCGGCGCCTGCAGGCGGAACGGCAACGGCTGGAGGCGCTGGAGGCTGATCCTCGCCGTTTGCCAGCCGAGTGGATCGAGTACGCGGCCTTGATGGAGGAGCACCGCCCCGCCACCGATGCCGCGCCGCTGTACCGGGAGGCGTTGCGCCACTCGCCCGCGCACGCGGTGGCGCACGGGCGTCTTGGCATGCTGCTGCTGCGGCGGGGCGACGACGAGGAAGGCGTTGAACACCTGCAGCGCGCGATGCGGCTGGACGCCGGTCTCGTGCCCGTGCTGCTGCGCGACCTGGACGACCACGTGCGCACGCTGGCGCCGGAGGCGCCGCTGCATGCCCTTGCGGTGCGGTTGCGCGAGGCGTTCGAGGCCGGCCCCACGGCCGCGCACGGCGACGGGGTGGCGGAAGAAGCCTATTCACCGCACGGCCTGGACGCCTCGCAGCTGCAGGCCATCCGCCGCGTGATGGCGGGTTACGAGCGCATCGCCGCCGCCTGGATCGTGCGCCGGAAGGCGCCGGGCCTGTCGGTGGAACCGCACTTCGTGGTGCTGCTGGAGTGGGCGGGTTCGGTGGCCAGTGAAATCGCCGCCGTCCCCCGCCTCACCGCCCAGTTGGCGCTGCCGGGCACCTTCAGCGTCCTCACCACCACCCGGCGCACGCCCGAGCTGCGCCAGCTCAGGCCACGGGTGGGCGAACCGGTCCACCAGCGGCGGTAACCGGCCGGCCACGGCAGGGGCGTTAGAATGCACGCCCTTTCGTTTTCCCGAGCTGCCTCAATGAGCGACTGGTCCACCGACCGAGCCCGCAAGACCTACTCCATCCCGCACTGGGCGGAGGGGTACTTCGACGTGGACAGCGCCGGCCGCATCGTGGTCTCGCCGAAGGGCGCGCAGGGTCCGCTCATTCCGTTGCCCGAGGTGGTGGATGCCGCGCGCGCGCAGGGCGCGCAGCTGCCGCTGCTGGTGCGGTTCCCGGACATCCTGGGCGACCGCCTGGCCAAGCTGCAGTCGGCCTTCGCGCAGGCGCAGGCCGACTGGGAATACAAGGGCGGCTACACGGCGGTCTATCCGATCAAGGTCAACCAGCACCGTGGCGTCGCCGGCACGCTGGCTTCGCATGCCGGCGAAGGCTTCGGCCTGGAAGCCGGCAGCAAACCCGAACTGATGGCCGTGCTGGCGCTGTCGCGCCCCGGCGGCCTGATCGTCTGCAACGGCTACAAGGACCGCGAGTACATCCGCCTGGCGCTGATCGGCCGCAAGCTGGGCCTGCAGACCTTCATCGTCATCGAGAAGCCGTCCGAGCTGGCGCTGGTCATCGAGGAATCGCACAAGCTGGGCGTGAAGCCCGGCCTGGGCGTGCGCATGCGGCTGGCCACGCTGGGTGCGGGCAAGTGGCAGAACAGCGGCGGCGACAAGGCCAAGTTCGGCCTGTCCCCGCGCCAGGTGCTGGACCTGTGGAAGCAGCTGCGCGACGCCGGCCTGCAGGACACGCTGGGCCTGCTGCACTTCCACATGGGCTCGCAGATCAGCAACGTGCGCGACATCGCCAACGGCATGCGCGAGGCGACCCGTTATTTCGTCGAACTGTCGAAGCTGGGCGCGACCATCAGCCACGTCGATGTCGGCGGCGGCCTGGGAATCGATTACGAAGGCACGCGTTCGCGCAGCTACTGCTCGATCAACTACGGCCTTGGCCAGTACGCCAGCAACATCGTGCAGCCGCTGGCCGAGGCCTGCGAGCAGCATGCCCTCACGCCGCCGCGCATCGTCACCGAATGCGGCCGCGCAATGACGGCGCACCACGCCGTGCTGGTGGTCAACGTGTCCGAAGTCGAGCAGGCGCCGGAGGGCCGCGTGCCGCCGTCGCACGACGACGAGCCGGCGGTGATCCGCCACCTGCGCGAGATCCATGGCGAACTGGACACGCGGCCGGCGGTCGAACTGTTCCACGAAGCGCAGCACCACCACAGTGAGGGCCTGTCGCTGTACGCACTGGGCCAGATCGACCTGGTGCACCGCGCGCGCATCGACGACCTGTTCTACGCCATCGCGCATGCCGTGCGCGCGCGGCTGAGCAGCGACGAGCGCAGCCACCGTGACCTGCTGGATGAGCTGAACGAGCGCCTGGTCGACAAGTACTTCGTCAACTTCAGCGTGTTCGAATCGATCCCGGATGTCTGGGCGATCGACCAGGTGTTCCCGATCGTGCCCATTGAACGGCTGGACGAAGCGCCGACGCGCCGCGGCATCATCGCCGACATGACCTGCGACTCGGACGGCATGGTGAAGACCTACGTCGAGAACGAAGGCCTGGATTCCTCGCTGCCGCTGCATGCGATGAAGCACGGCGAGAGCTACCGGCTGGGCATCTTCCTGGTCGGCGCGTACCAGGAGATCCTGGGCGACATCCACAATCTGTTCGGCGACACCGACGCGGTGGAAGTCAGCGCCGATGCCGGCACCGGTTACCTGCTCACCCAGCAGCGCCGCGGCGATACCACCGACGTGATGCTCGACTACGTGGGCTACCAGCTCGCCGACCTGCGCGCGGTGTATCGCCAGCGCGTGGAAGAGGCCGGGTTGTCGGCCGACGAATCGAAACTGCTGTCTGACGCGCTGGAAGCGGGGCTTACCGGTTACACCTACCTCTCGGACGAACCGCTGGCGTAGTGTGCGCTCTGCGCACGGCCTCGCGATGCCGGATGTCCCGTGACGTGCGCGTGGCGCACGCTACGGGAGTGCGAAGCAACTACGCGCGCGCGACTTGGAAGCCCGCCACCGACTGCGACACCGGCATGATCTCCAGCCGGTTGATATTGAGGTGCGGCGGCAGGGTGGCGACGTAGAAGATGGTGTCGGCGATGTCCTCGGCCGTCATCGGCGCGGCGCCGGTGTACAGCTTGTCCGATGCCTGCCGGTCGCCATGCGTGCGCACCAGGGTGAATTCGGTTTCGGCCATGCCAGGTTCGATGGTCGTCACGCGCACGCCGGTGCCATGCAGGTCGCTGCGCAGCCCCAGCGAGAACTGGCTGACGAACGCCTTGCTGCCACCGTAGGTGTTGCCGCCCGGGTAGGGATACACGCCCGCCACCGAGCTGATGTTGATGATCGCGCCCTTGCGCTCCACCAGCAGCGGCAGCAAGCGGTGCGTCAGTGTGACCAGTGCGGTGATGTTGGTGTCGATCATCGTGCGCCAGTCGGACAGCAGCGCGCTCTGCGCTGGTGCGGTGCCCTGCGCCAGGCCTGCGTTGTTCACCAGCAGGTTGATGCCGCGAAAGTCTTGCGGCAATGCCGCCAGCGCGACATCCATCGCGGCTTCGTCACGGATATCGAACGCGGCGGCGTGCACGTGGTCGGCACCCAGTTCATCCACCAGCGCCTGCAGGCGTTCGGCCCGGCGGCCGGTGGCGATCACGCGCCAGCCCGCGGCCACGAAGCGGCGGGTGGCGGCGGCGCCGAAGCCGGAGGTGGCGCCAGTGATGAGAGCGGTACGGGTCATGAGTGGTTCGCCGGGAGTGGGTAACGCATCAGGGGGTACGGGGCCGTGCGCGGGCTTCGTCATGCAGTCGCATCAGTTCGTCGTGCGTCACCAAGTGGCGACCGGTGATCCGCCCCGCGTCCACACGCAGCAGCAGGTAACGCGGATAGGTCGTGGAATAGCCCATGTGCACATTCGTGCCCGGCTCGCCCTGCGCTACGGCCAGGTCGCCACTGAACCAGCTCGCCGCGAGCGGACCTTGCTGTCCAGGAAACAGTGCATCGATGGCCAAGGGTTCTTCCGGCTGCCGACAGGCGTGGGCGACCATTGATTCGAGGTACAACATGTCCTCGCGCACTGACCAACGTGCCATGTAGCCGCGCCAGTTGGCAGTGCAGCTCCCCATGGCGGGTCCGAGTGCGTTGGTGAGCCGGCGCCAGGTGGCGGCATCATTCAGTACGGGCGCCAGCGGCTCGGCCGGCAATACGTAGTCCTGTCCGGCGATCCGGATGCGGTCGGGAATCTGTTCCGTGGCAGCGCTGATGCCGGACAAGGCCAGCAGCACGACAGCCCAGACCCCCTGCCTCAGCCGGCGCGACTTCACTGCGCCTTGATCGCCATGGCCGGCAGACCACCGCTGGCGAGCTTCTGCTTCGCTTCGGCCAGTTCGCCAGCGGTGCCGTAAGGGCCCATGCGCACGCGGTACACCGTCTTGCCGTTGATCTGGGCGGATTCGACGCGGGCGCTCAGGCCGAGCAGGGCGATCTTCGCCTTGGTCGCTTCGGCATCGCCCGAGGCGCCGAAGGCCCCGGCCTGCAGGATGTAGCGCGCGTTGTTGTCCGCGCTGGCGACGGTGGCCGGTTTGGGCGGGGCGTTGTTGGAGGACGGCGTTGCGGGCGGTGTGGTTGCCGTCGTGGTGGTCGCAGCCGTCTCGTTGATGGGCGTCGGCTGCGGCGCCGTTGCAGCGGTGCCGGGCGTGTTCGTGGATGCCGCGGGGACCGGCGCATTGCCGGCCAGTGCGGCGCGCGCCTTGCGGGCTTCTTCCTCGCGTGCGCTGGCGGCCAGTTCGGCGTCGGACATCTGCACTTCCTTGCCTGGCAGCAGGGTGTAGAAGTCGTACTGCGTTTCCTTCGCCGTGGCGTCATCGGCCGGCGTGGCCGTGGCGGGACCCTCGGCGTCGGTGGCCGGGGTTTCCGGCACCACCGCATCCACGTCCGCGCTGTCGATCGGCGCCGGCTGTGCGTCGGGGTTCGGCTGAGGACGGAAGAAGCCGTCGCCGTCCTTCTTCATCAGGCCGGGGGCGATGAAATAGATCGCCAGGCCGATCAGCAGGCCGAGGATCAGCCACACCCATGCGGGGGTGGCCTGGCTGGAATTACGGGTGGCCTGACTCTTGCCGCGCCTTGCTGCCATCTACTGCGTCTCCACTTACATCTTTTCGGGGGCGCTGACGCCCAACAGGTCCAGACCGTTCGCCAGTGCCTGGCGCACCGCCAGCGCCAGCGCCAGTCGTGCATCACGCAGCGCGGCGTCTTCCACCAGCACCGGCGTGCCGGCGTACCACGTGTGGAAAGCATAGGCCAAGTCGCGCAGGTATTGCGCGACGGTATGCGGCTCCAGCGATTCGCCGGCGGCTTCCACCACTTCCGGATATCGCGACAGTTCCACCATCAGGGACAGCGAGGTGTCGTCGTCCAGCAGGGAAAGGTTGGCCAAGGCCTGCGCCTGGTCGTAGGCGTAGCCCTTTTCGGCCGCCTGGCGCAGCAGGCTGCAGACGCGCGCATGCGCGTACTGCACGTAGAACACCGGATTGTCGTTGCTCTGCTGCCGGGCCAGGTCGATGTCGAACGTCAGCTGCGAATCCGGCTTGCGCGCGATCAGGAACCAGCGGGTGGCATCGGCGCTGGTCTCCTCGATCAGGTCGCGCAGGGTGAAGTAGCTGCCGGCACGCTTGGAGAGCTTCACTTCCTCGCCGCCGCGCATCACCGTGACCATCTGGTGCAGCACGTACTCCGGATAGCCCACGGGAATGCCTTCGTTCAGCGCCTGCAGACCGGCCTTCACGCGCGCCAGCGAGCCGTGGTGGTCGGCGCCCAGTTCGGTGATGGCGCGCTGGTAGCCGCGCTGCCACTTGCTGAGGTGGTAGGCCACGTCGGGCACGAAGTAGGTGTACGTGCCGTCGGACTTGCGCATCACGCGGTCCTTGTCGTCGCCGAAGTCGGTGGACTTCAGCCACAGTGCGCCGCCTTCCTCATAGGTGTGGCCGGAGGCGATGAGCTTGCGCACGGTTTCCTCGACCTTCCGGTCGGCGTACAGCGAGCTTTCCAGGAAGTACGTGTCGAACGACACGCCGAACGCCTCCAGGTCCAGGTTCTGCTCGCGGCGCAGGTAGGCCACGGCGAAACGGCGGATGGCATCGAGGTCGTGCGGATCCTTGCCGCCGGTCACGGCATGGCCTTCGACCTCGACGGTATCGCCGGCCAGGTAGGCCTTCGCCACGTCGGCGATGTAATCGCCGCGGTAGCCGTCTTCGGGCCAGCCCTCGCCGTCGGGCGACTTGCCCAGCGCGCGTGCCTGGGTCGACTTGGCCAGGTTGTCGATCTGCACGCCGGCGTCGTTGTAGTAGAACTCGCGCCGGGTGTTCCAGCCGTTGGCCTGCAGCACGCGCGCGATGCAGTCGCCGATGGCGCCCGCGCGGCCGTGGCCGACGTGCAGCGGACCGGTCGGGTTGGCGGAGACATATTCCACGCCCACCGTGCGGCCGGCACCGCTATCGTTGCGGCCGTACGCGGCGCCCTGCGCCAGCGTGGTCGCGACTTCGCGCTGGTAGGCGCCGGGCGACAGGTGGAAGTTGATGAAGCCAGGCCCCGCGATCTCGACCTTCGCCACGTCATCACTGGGCGGCAAGGCGGCTACCAGGGCGGTGGCGATGGCGCGGGGATTGCTGCGCGCGGCCTTGGCCAGCTGCATGGCGGCGTTGGTGGCGAAATCGCCGTGCTCGCGCGTCTTGGGGCGTTCGACCACGAAGTCCGGCGTGGCGGTGTCGGCCGGCAGGGTGCCGGCGGTGCGCAGGGCGTCGATGCCCCGGGTGATCAGGGCGCGGAGGGAGGCTTTCACGGAGGGCCGTCGTGTTGCGTGGGAACCCCGTATTCTAGTTTTTCCGCGGGCTCCGGTGGGGTTCCGGGCATTCAGCCCGGGTCGGCCTCATACCCAGCCGCGTGCCGCCATCGACTGCGGCGGTCCGTCGCCGACGACGAAGTGGTCCAGCAGCCGCACGTCCACCAGCGCCAGGGCCTGCTTCAGCTTCGCGGTGACGGTGCGGTCGGCGGCCGAAGGCTCGGCACACCCGGAGGGATGGTTGTGGCCCACGATCAATGCCGCCGCGTTGTGGGCCAGCGCCCGTCGGGCCACTTCGCGCGGATAGACCTCGGCGCTGTCCACCGAGCCCTGGAACAACTCCTCGAAGGCCAGCGCCCGGTGCCGCGTGTCCAGGAACAGGGCGGCGAACACCTCCTGGGGCCTGCCGCGCAGGCGCTGGGCGAAGTAGCTCCCGGCGGCCTGGGGGTCGCTGATGGCGTCACCCCGTTCCAGCGACGCCTGCAGGAAGCGCGTGCCCAGTTCCAGCGCACCGGCCAGCGCGCAGGCCCGGGCCGGCCCCAGCCCGGGCAGCGTGGTCAGCTCGGTGGGGGGACGTTCCAGCAGCAGGCGCAGTGGGCCATGGATCGCCAGCAGGTCGCGTGCGGTCGCCACTGCATCACGCCCCTGCAGGCCCGAGCCGAGGAAGATCGCCAGCAGCTCGGCATCGCTGAGGCTGGCGGGGCCGCGGGCCAACAGCTTTTCTCGGGGGCGTTCGGTGTGGGGCCAGTCGCGGATATGCATGGCGCCAGCGTCGGCGAACAACGATCAGCCGGCCATCGGGGTTGCCGGGGCGTTCGGGTAAGCTAATCGCCTGTATGGATGTGGGAAACGGCCGACGTGAGCGGATCGAACAAGGCGCAGGGGCTGGCAGGACGTCGTCTCCTGTTGTGCGTGGGGGGCGGCATTGCCGCCTACAAGTCGCTGGAGCTGGTGCGCCGGCTCAAGGACGCCGGGGCCGACGTGCAGGTGGCCATGACCGCCGGCGCGCAGCAGTTCGTCACGCCGCTCAGCTTCCAGGCCCTGTCCGGCCAGCCCACCCGCACCACGCTGTGGGACAGTGCGGCCGAACAGGCCATGGGCCACATCGAACTGGCCCGCTGGGCCGAGCGCATCGTCATCGCCCCCGCCACGGCCGACCTGCTGGCACGCCTCACCCACGGCCTGGCCGATGACCTGGTCACCACGCTCTGCCTGGCCACCACGGCGCCCCTGACCGTGGCCCCGGCCATGAACCACCGCATGTGGCAGCACCCGGCGACCCAGGCCAACCTGGCCACGCTCCGCAGCCGCGGCGTGCACGTGGTGGGACCCAACGACGGCCCGCTGGCCGAAGGCGAATCCGGCCCCGGCCGGCTGGCCGAGCCTGACGAGATCGTCGCCGCGCTGGCACAGGCGATGGGCGCGCCCACCGCCACCACCGCCACCGCCACCACCACCGCCCGGCAGGAGCTGGCCGGCCTGAAGATCGTCGTCAGCGCCGGCCCCACCTACGAAGACCTCGACCCGGTGCGTTACCTGGGCAACCGCAGCAGCGGCAAGATGGGATTCGCCGTGGCCGCCAGCGCTGCCCGCCGTGGCGCGCAGGTCACGCTGGTCGCCGGTCCGGTCAGCCTGCCCACGCCACCGGGCGTAACCCGGGTGGACGTGCGTTCTGCCGCGCAGATGCACGACGCGGTGTTCGCCGCGTTGCCGGCGGATGTCTACATCGGCGCCGCTGCCGTCGCCGACTACACCCCGCGCGAACCGGCCGCCAACAAGATCAAGAAATCCAGCGAATCGTTGGCGCTGGACTTGGTGCGCACGCCGGACATCCTCGCCAAGGTCGCCGGGCAGACGCAGGCATTGAAGCTGGTCGTCGGGTTCGCCGCCGAAACCAACAACGTGGCCGAATACGCCCGCGGCAAGCTGGTCGCCAAGCGGCTGGACATGATCGTCGCCAACCGCGTGGGCATCGCCGACGGCGGTTTCGAGAGCGACCAGAACGCGATGACCGCGTACTGGAAGGATGGCGAGCGCGCTTTTGCGTCCGCCCCCAAGACGCAGCTGGCCGATGAACTGATCGACCTGATCGTGGAGCGCCTGGACGCATGAGCACGTCGCACGCCGTGGAAGTGAAACTGCTGGACCCGCGCTTCGGTGACGAGTGGCCATTACCGGCCTACGCCACCGAGGCCAGCGCCGGCATGGACCTGCGTGCCGCCATTGACGCTCCGCTGGTGCTGCAGCCCGGCGATACCGCGCTGGTGCCCAGCGGCATCGCCCTGCACCTGGGTGATCCGCAGCTGTGCGCGGTGGTGCTGCCGCGCTCCGGGCTGGGCCATCGCCACGGCATCGTGCTGGGCAACGGCACCGGCCTGATCGACGCCGATTACCAGGGCCCGCTGCTGATCAGCGTATGGAACCGGGGCCACGAGACCTTCACCATCCAGCCCGGCGACCGCATCGCCCAGGTCATGGTGTTGCCGGTAGTGCGCGTGAGCCTGCAGGTAGTGGATACTTTCGCCGACAGCGCACGGGGGACGGGTGGCTTTGGCCACACCGGCGTGCGGTGACAGGGGACAATCGATGAAGACGACGAACGAGAGCCGCGCACGGATTCCCGTGGGTGACCTGCGCCGCGCGCTGCCGTTGGCCAGCGTGCTGCTGGTGCTGGTGGCCGGTCTGCTGGCCTGGAGTGGCGTGCGCCAGTGGCGCGACGCGCGACTGACCGAAGAGGTGGAGCGTGCCCGCGACACCGCCGCGACCGCCGTGCAGTCGACCTACGCCGCACAGACCCAGCAGCTGGCCAAGCGCCTGGCAGCCGCACCGGTCAAGGCCGCGCTGGCGTCCGGCGACACCGCCGCTGCCGTCGCCGCGCTGCGGGAGGGCTGGGCGGGTGTCGAGCATGTCGAAATACTCGACGGCAGCCTGGAAGCCCACTATCAGGACCCGGCCACCTACGGTTTCAGCAAGCTGGCCCTGCTTGAAGCGGGCATGCAGGGTGATGCCGTCGCCGCGCGCGTGGTGAAGGACGGCAAGGCCACGGTATTCGGCCTGGCCGCAGCCGTGCCGCAGGGTGTGGTCTATGTCCGCCTGCCGCTGGCCCGGCTGACCAGCGGCTTCGACGCCGTGGCGGTATCGGGCGACGGCTACCTAGCGCTGCGCCAGGGCGCTTTCAGCGTGCGCGAGCGCGGCAATGCCAGCCTGTCCGAGGGCGCGGAAGTCATGGCGCACGCGGTGGGCAAGACCGGCCTGCGTGTTGCGGCCGCGGTGCCCGACAGTGAATCCGGCCCGCTGGGGCTGGGCGCCATCGCCAGCCTGATCGCCGCCGGCGTGCTGGGCCTGCTGGCGCTGCTGGCCCTGCTGGTGCTGCGCGGTGGCATCCGCCTGCCGACATTCGGGAAACAGAAAGGAGCAATGGTGGAAGACACGGACGAACCGACCCTGGGCGAAGCGCTGCTGCGCGAACCCCCGCCGCCGCCGGCTGGCGGCACGCGCACCGCGCCGAAGGACGAATACACCCAGGCGGAAGCCAAGACCGTGGAAGTCGATCCCGGCATCTTCCGCGCCTATGACATCCGCGGCATCGTCGGGCAGTCCCTCAGCATCGAGGTCGCCGAACTGATCGGCCTGGCCATCGGTTCGGTGATGCGCGACGAGGACCTCAACGACATCGTGGTGGGCCGCGACGGCCGCCTTTCCGGCCCCGATCTGATCGGTGGGTTGATCGAAGGCCTGCGCAAGGCCGGCCGCAACGTCATCGACATCGGCCTGGCGCCTACTCCGGTGGCGTACTTCGGTGCCTACCACCTGCGTACCGGCAGCAGCGTGGCGGTGACCGGCAGCCACAACCCCCCGGACTACAACGGCTTCAAGATCGTCGTCGGCGGGCAGACGCTGTCTGGCGACGCCATCACCGACCTGTACGAGCGCATCCGCGACAACCGCCTGTTCATCGCCAACGTGCGCGGCGACCTGCAGCAGCGTGACGTGTCGGCCGACTACATCCAGCGCATCGCCGACGACGTGCAACTGGAGCGTCCGCTGAAGGTCGTGGTGGACGCCGGTAACGGCGTGGCCGGCGACATCGCGCCTCAGCTGCTGGAAGCGATCGGCGCGGAAGTCATCCCGCTGTACTGCGACGTCGACGGCACCTTCCCCAACCACCATCCCGATCCCAGCGAACCGCACAACCTGGAAGACCTCATCCAGACCGTGAAGCGTTTCGACGCCGACATCGGCCTGGCGTTCGACGGTGACGGCGACCGCCTGGGCGTGGTGACCAAGGAAGGCGCCATCATCTTCCCGGACCGCCTGCTGATGCTGTTCGCCGCCGACGTGCTGGAGCGCAACCCCGGCGCGCTGATCATCTACGACGTGAAGTGCACCGGAAAACTGCAGGGCTGGGTGCTGCGCCACGGCGGCACGCCGATGATGTGGAAGACCGGGCATTCGCTGATCAAGGCCAAGATGCGCGAAACCGGTGCCGAACTGGCGGGCGAGATGAGCGGCCATTTCTTCTTCCAGGAACGCTGGTACGGCTTCGACGACGGGCTGTACTCCGCCGCGCGCCTGCTGGAGATCCTGGCCAACCGCGCCGAAACGCCGTCCGAAGTGCTGGCCGAGCTGCCCGATGGCGTGTCCACGCCGGAGATCAAGGTGGCGGTGGACGAAGGCACGCCGCATGCCATCGTCGAGCGCTTCGTCGAAGGCGCCAGCTTCGAAGGCGCCCGCCTGTCCACCATCGACGGCCTGCGTGCCGACTGGGATGACGGCTGGGGCCTGGTGCGCGCGTCCAACACCACGCCGATCCTGGTGCTGCGCTTCGAAGCCGACAACACCGAAGCGCTGGAACGCATCAAGACCGAGTTCCGCACCCGCCTGCAGGCGCTGGCGCCGGAACTGACCATGACGTTCTGAGGGCAGGGGCCACCACACTTGGCCCCGCACCCTGCAGACATCCACGACGCCGGGCATGCCCGGCGTCGTCGTTTTCTGATTGCCAGTGCGTGCCCGGCGGAGGAATGACAGGGGCCCGCACGGCGGGCCGACCCGTCAGTTGCGCGCCGGTGCCTGCGCCTGCGTTGCCGGCGGCGTGTCGGTGGCGGCGGGTGCATCGGGTGCCGTTGCCGTGCCTTCCGCCGGGGCGATGCCCATCGCGGTGCGGTAGCGCTGCATGATGTCGGCGATTTCCACGTCCAGTTCCGCGCGCTGGGTCTCGAAGCTCTGCTGCAGGCGGCGCGTGCGGATCAGGTCGGCATGGCGCTGGCGGATGCTGGCGGCCATCTCCGGCGAGACCGGGCGGCCGGCCAGTTCGCGGTCGCCAGCGGTCTGCAGCAGGGTGACCAGGCCTTCGCGCAGGCTGATGACGTTGTAGCGCGCGGTGCGCACGTTGTTGTCGACGATGGCGGTGCGTTCGGTGAACACCCGGCGCAGGTCTTCCTCCGTGCGGTACGACAGCAGCATGGCGGCGTCGGTGCGGCGACGGGTTTCTTCTGCAGCCTTGTCCATCTGCAGCTGCTGGGCGGCGACGGCGGCCTGGGCGCGCTCCTCTTCGGTCAACGCGCGGGCCACTTCACCGGTGCGCAGGCCGCTGGCGGCGCTGATTTCCTGGCGCGCGGCGTTCACCGCCTCGGGCGGCAGCGCATCGCTGCACACTCGCGTGCCCTTGTCGTCCCAGCAGAAGAGTTTCTTGGGTGCCTTGCCATCCGCGGATTTCTGCGCGCCGGCCACGGGAGCCAGCGCCAGCAGGACGGCGGTCATCAGGAACGTCGATCGGATCGTCATGGCAGCCCCCTGCTGCATTCAACCCTGGAGCGCGCTGCCGTAGCGGGCCCGGTAGGCCAGCAGACGGTCGCGATGCTGCACAAGGTCGGCGCTTTCGCCGGCAAAAGCAAGCAGGTCGTGCAGGCTGGCCACGGCGATGACCGGCACCCCGGTTTCCTCGGCCACGGACTGCGCGGCGGACGGGCGGGGCGTGCCTTCGGCATCGCCTTGTCCGCCGTCATTCAGCGTTTCCTGGCGATCCAGCGCCACCACGATGCCGGCGGGGACGCCGCCGCCGGCGCGGATCAGGCCCAGCGCCTCACGGATGGCGGTGCCGGCGGTGATCACGTCATCCACGATCAGCACGCGCCGGTCTTCCAGCGGCGCGCCGATCAGCAGGCCGCCTTCGCCGTGGTCCTTGGCTTCCTTGCGGTTGAACGCCACCGGCAGGTCGCGGCCGCGGCGGGCGAACTCGCAGCCCAGCGCGGTGGCCAGCGGGATGCCCTTGTAGGCCGGGCCGAACAGCAGGTCGAACGACACGCCCGATGCCTCCACCGCGTCGGCGTAGCACGCGGCCAGGTCCGCCAGCCGCGCACCGCTGTCGAAGCGGCCGGCATTGAAGAAATACGGGCTGAGGCGACCGGACTTCAGGGTGAACTCGCCGAAGCGCAGAGCCTGCGCGTGCAGGGCGAGCTGGAGGAAGCGGGAGCGATGGTCGGACATGGGCGTGGGGGCCAACGTGTGTTCAACAGGAGGACAAAGGATAGCCCGTCGTGGCGGAATCGCGCCCGCCCTTGGGGTACGCTTTGCCGATTCCGATCACCGGTCATTCCATGCGCATCATCAGCTTCAATGCCAACGGCCTGCGTTCCGCTGCCAACAAGGGATTCTTCGACTGGTTCACCGCACAGAACGCCGACGTGCTCTGCGTGCAGGAAACCAAGGCCCAGGAACACCAGCTGGCCGGCCCCGCGTTCCTGCCCGCCGGCTACAAGGCCTGGTTCCGTGACGCCAGCACCAAGAAGGGCTACAGCGGCGTGGCGATCTATGCCCGGCGTGAGCCCGACGAGGTGCGCACGGCGCTGGGCTGGCCCGATTTCGACGAGGAAGGCCGTTACATCGAGGCGCGCTTCGGCGACCTGAGCGTGGTGTCGTTCTACATTCCCTCCGGCTCGTCCGGCGAGGAACGGCAGGGCTACAAGTTCAAGGTGATGGACTGGCTGGCGCCCACGCTGGACGAATGGCGCCGCAGCGGTCGCCACTACGTGCTGTGCGGCGACTGGAACATCGTGCGCAGCCGGCTGGACATCAAGAACTGGACCAGCAACCAGAAGAATTCCGGCTGCCTGCCGCCGGAGCGCGACTGGTTGAACGGGATGTGCGCGGACGAGGGCGGCTGGGTGGATGCGTACCGCGCGCTGCATCCGGACGGCCAGGATTACACCTGGTGGAGCAACCGCGGCGCGGCGCGCGCCAACAACGTCGGGTGGCGCATCGACTACCAGTTCGTCACGCCGTCGCTGCGTGACCGGCTGAAGGCGTGTGCGATCTACCGTGAACAGCGCTTCTCCGACCATGCGCCATTCACGGTGGACTACACCTGATGGGTACGCCTGCCGCATCCACGCCCGCCCGCAAGCTGAAGCCATGGCAGGAGGTCCTGCTGAACCTGCGCCAGCGCAAGGTGCTGGTGATGTTGCTGCTGGGCTTCAGTTCGGGCCTTCCCATCTACCTGGTGGGCAACACGCTGGGCTTCTGGATGCGCGAGAACGGCATCGAGCTGTCCACGATCGGCTTCCTGTCATGGGTGGGCCTGGCGTATTCCCTGAAGTTCCTGTGGGCGCCGTTGGTGGACAAGCTGGATGCGCCGCTGGTGGGTCGCTGGCTGGGGCGTCGGCGCGGCTGGATGCTGTGGTCGCAGATCGTCGCGGGTGCGGCGCTGGTGGGAATGGCGCTCATCGAGCCACGCGAAGGCCAACTGCTGTTGGCGGGACTGGCGCCGGACCACCTGCTGGTGTTCGGCGCGATGGCGCTGGTGGTCGCGTTTGCATCCTCCACACAGGACATCGTGATCGATGCCTGGCGCATCGAAGTGGCCGAAAGCAACGAGCAGCAGGGCTTGCTGACGTCGACGTCGGCGCTGGGTTACCGCGCCGCGCTGCTGGTCACCGACTCGCTGATCCTGATCTTCGCGGCCGGCATCGGCTGGTCGATGTCGTACCACGTGATGGGCGCCTTGATGGCGGTGGGCGTGGTGGCCACGTTCATGGCGCGGGAGCCGGAGGCCACCCGGCTTGCCGCCGCGGCGGAGCCGAAGCTGTTCACCGCACGCGGCCTGTTCGATGCGCTGATCGGGCCCTTCGTCGCCTTTTTCACCCACCACGGCAAATGGGCCGTGCTGATGCTGCTGGCGATAAGCCTGTACCGGTTGCCCGATTTCGTGATGGGGCCGATGGCCAACCCGTTCTATGCGGACCTGGGCATCGCCAAGGAAACCGTCGGCGCGGTGCGCGGCTCGGTGGGGCTGGTGGCCACCATCCTGGGCATCGCGGCGGCAGGGCTGAGTGCCGTGCGCTTCGGGTTCATCCCCACGTTGCTGGCCGGTGCGGTGCTGGGTCCGGGGTCCAACCTGGCGTTCGCCTATCTGGCGCTCCACGGCGCCGATCCCGGGGTGTTCAGCGCGGTCATGATCATCGACAACTTCTGCAGCGGCTTTGCGGGCGTCGCGTTGATCGGTTACATGTCCAGCCTGACCAGCATCGGCTACACCGCGACGCAATACGCATTGCTGAGTTCGTTCTACGCGTTGCTGGGCAAGGTGCTGAAAGGCCTCTCCGGCGTAAGTGTCGAGTATCTCGCGCAGGGGCGCACGTTGCTGGAGGGCTACAGCCTGTTCTTCACCGGCACCGCGCTGCTTGGCATTCCCGTCCTGATCCTGTGCCTGCTGCTGGTGTGGCGGCACCGCGTGCCCGCACCCGCCAGCACGACGTGACTTGCCGAACAGGCGGCGGCCGCGTATCTAGTCACAAGCGAGGCGGCCAGGGGGCATCGCCTTCCGCCAGACTGCAGGGGAGCCCATGACCGACATCGTGCTGAAGGACATCGATCCGATCCTGGCAGACCGCATCCGGCGGGTCTCCGAGGCGCGCGGATGGGATGTGCACCACACCCTCATGAACCTGCTGGAGCAGGGGCTGTTCGTCTGCGAGGCGGAAGTGCGCGGCGGCTTCAACGATACCGAGGTCAACGTGTTGTCCGACGCGATCAACGCGCTGAAGGACGTACCGCCCGGCAAGGGCTTCTGAACGCGCCTACGCCGGGTACACGGCGCCCAGCACGCGCAGGCCGCGCGCGCCGGTGACGGCGGGCAGGTTGCCGGGTCGCCCGGCCAGGGTCTCGCGTGCCAGCCACGCAAAGCCCATCGCCTCCACGTAGTCCGGGTCCAGCCCGTGGGCTGCGGTGGATTCCACCACGGCCTGTGGCAGGTGCGCACAGAGGCGCGCCATCAACGCCGGGTTGCGTACGCCGCCACCGCAGACCAGCACGCGGCGGGTCGTGGGCTGGGTCATCTGCAGCGCATCGGCCACGGTGCGCGCGGTCAGTTCCAGCAGGGTGGCCTGCACGTCGGCCGGTGCCAGCGGTGTGCTGCCCAGACGGGCTTCCAGCCAGTCCAGGTGGAACTGTTCGCGCCCAGTGCTTTTCGGCGGCGGCAGCGCGAACCACGGCTCGGACAGCAGGCGTGCCAGCAGTGCCGCGTCGATCTGGCCGCTGGCGGCGAACGCCCCCGACGCATCGTAGGCCTGGCCGGTGTGGCGTTCGCACCAGCCATCCATCAGCGCGTTGGCCGGGCCGGTATCGAAGCCGCGCACGTCCCCCGCAACCGGCAGCAGGGTGAAATTGCCGATCCCGCCCAGATTGAGCACTGCGCGGTCCTCGTGCGGCGAGCCGAGCAGGGCGGCGTGGAATGCGGGCATCAACGGCGCCCCGTGCCCGCCGGCGGCCACGTCGCGGCGGCGGAAGTCGGCCACGGTGGTGATGCCGCTGCGTTCGGCAATGACGTTGCCGTCGCCCAGTTGCCAGGTGAACGGCGGCTCGGCATGCGGGCGATGGCGGATGGTCTGCCCGTGCGAGCCGATCGCGCGCACGCGGCCGCGCGGGATGCCGGCGTCTTCCAGCACGCTCAGGGCGGCATCAGCGAATGCCATCGCGGCACGGCTGTCCAACGCACCCAGTTCGTCGAGCGACACGCTGTCGGCCCCTTGCCCCAGCGCGATCAGCGCGCTGCGCAGCGCTGCATCCCACGGCAGCGTGCGGGCATGCACCAGCTCGCAGCGCAGCGCCGTGCCGCTGCCTTCGAATCGCACCAAGGCCGCGTCGATGCCATCGGCGCTGGTGCCCGACATCAGGCCCAGGAACAGCTCGGAAACGGCGACGTCGGTGGCGTGGGTCATGCGGGACCAGGCAAAGAAAAAGGCGGGACAGTGTCCCGCCTTTTCCGGTTTATCGCCATGCGTGCGGATCAGCCCTTGCCGCTGCCCTTCTTGGTGGCGGCGGGCTTGGCCGAGGCGGTGACCTTGGCCTTTTCGGGTTCGGCCGGACCGACATCGGCGTAGATGATGTCTTCGACGGTGCGGATGCGGGCCAGCGCATTGGCGGTGTAGGTGCGGAACGAGGCCAGCTGCGGGCCGGACAGTGGTTCCGGCGGCGGCATGGTCACCGACAGCGGATTGCGGTGCACACCGTTGATGCGGAATTCGTAATGCAGGTGCGGGCCGGTTGAGAGACCGGTGGTGCCGACGTAACCGATCACGGTGCCCTGCGGGATGCGCTGGCCCTGCTTGATCTTGCCCAGTCGCGACATGTGCCCGTACAGCGTGGTGTGGCCGCGGCCGTGGTCGAGGATGACGGTGCGGCCATAGCCGCCCTGCCAGCCGGCGAACTGCACGCGCGCATCGCCGGCGGCCATGATCGGCGTGCCGGTGGAAGCGGCGTAATCCACGCCCTTGTGCATGCGCATCGTGCCCAGCACCGGATGACGGCGGGCACCGAACTTGGAGCTCAGCCGCGCATACGGAATGGGCATGCGGATGAAGTTCTTCTTGAGCGGCCGGCCCGCGGCGGTGAAGTACTCGGGCTTGCCGCCCGGACGGCTGTAACGGAAGCCGGAGTGCAGCTTGTCGTCGACCGTGAAGGTGGCGGCCTGCACGGGCCCGGTGCTGATCAGTTCGCCTTCGCGCCAGGTCTGCTCGACCACCACGCTGAAGCGGTCTTCCGGCCCCAGGTCGGAATTGAAGTCGATGTCGTACTTGAAGATTTCGTCGGTCAGCGAGTTGATGTTGGCGGCGGTCAGGCCGGCCTTGCGCGCCGACCGGTTCAACGAACGCCCCACCTTGCCGCTCAACACCACCGTGCGGGTGGTGGTTTCGCGCGGGATCACGCGCTCGGTGACCTTGTCGGGGCCGACGGTCAGTTCCACCCGGCTGGTGGAGTCGCGGTCATAGCGCAGGGTGCGCAGGTTGCCGGTGACCGGCAGGTCGAAGGCGACCTCGGTACCCGGCTTCAACCGCGTCAATGCCTGCTTGGCACCGGCGTTGTTTAGGACGCGGTGCAGGGTGGCGGCCGGGATGCCAAGCTCTTCGAAGATCTCACCCATCGTCTGGCCAGGCTTCACGCGGACTACCTGCCAGCTGTCGCCGGCAATGCCGCTCTGGCGGGCTTCCGACAGCGCCGGCAGGTCCAGGGTGAAGGTCGCGCGCGGCGTCGAGGCCGGGGCCTGGATGGCGTTGGAGAAGCCGGGCACGATGGTCGCCATCAGCACGCCGATGG